>JAGLSF010000015.1 GCA_023136305.1 Spirochaetota bacterium | reverse complement strand
ATGTGAATTCCCGTGTGCGATTCTTTTACGGCTTCTGCGGGATACAGTATTCTGTCAGCAATGACCTTGTCACCATTGATACGTCCGGTTACGACTATGACCTGTTTTCCGTCCAGATATGAGCTGTACTGCTCATAGACGCTGGGAAATACGACGATCTCGAGACTTCCGGTGAGATCTTCCAGAGTAACAAAGGCCATTTCCTTGTTGCCGCGCGTAGTGATGACTTTGGTCAAGGAAATGACCCCGAATATGCTCACTTGTGTTTCTGACGGAATATCCTTCAATTCGAGAATGCTGAGGGCGCCAGTACGCTTGATCATGTCACCGAACTTGAGAAGGGGATGCGCCTTGAAGTAAAAACCAAGCGCTTCCTTCTCAAAATCGGACAGTTCTGTTTCATCCCACTCGTCGAACTGCTGCATCTGAAAATAGCCGGCTTGGGCGGCATCCTCACCCATTTCATCGAAAAGGCTTGATTGGCCCTTCAGGCGGTCTCCCTGTACCGACGAGCCGTAATCCAGAGCGGCGTCGATATTTTCATAGACCGTTCTTCTATTCTCTGCCAGTGAATCCATCGCCCCCGACTTGTTGAGGCTTTCCATGACCCTGCGGTTTACCAGCCGGAGGTCCACCCGTGAGGTAAAATCATGCAGAGAGGAATAGGCACCGCCCCTCTCGCGCTCTTCCGCTATTCTCTGTGCAGCACTCTCACCTACATTCTTGATTGCCGCGAGTGCATAACGGATTTTCCCCTCTTCGACCTGGAACAGTACATCACTACTGTTGATATCAGGTGCTTCCACTGTGACACCGGTCTCACGGGCCTCGCAGATGTACTGGCATAACTTGTCCGTGTCGTGAAGTTCACCCGACAGCAGGGAGGAGAGATAATGGACAGTAAAGTGCACCTTCAAATAGGATGTCTGAAATGCGAGCAGGGCATAGGCTGTGGAGTGGGATTTGTTGAAACCGTAACGGCCGAAGGTTCTGATCAAATCGAAAATATTCTCCGCCACGCCGCGTTCCACCCTGTTCTTCACAGCTCCATCGATGAACTTCTCACGCTCCTCTTCAAGGATCTCGATTTTCTTCTTTCCCATCGCCTTGCGCAGGTTGTCAGCTTCAGCCATACTGTACCCGCAGATGACACGGGCAATCTCCATTACCTGCTCCTGATAGACGATAACGCCGTAGGTTTCACTCAATACCGGTTCGAGCCGCTCGTCCGCGTACACAATGGACTTGGTACCCAGCTTTCGTTCTATGAACTCATCAACCATTCCCGAATCGAGTGGCCCAGGCCGATAGAGTGCCAGGATGGCGATGATATCATCGAAACGGTTGGGCTGCAACCTCCTGAGGAGGCTCTGCATGCCATTTGATTCGAGCTGAAACACCCCCATACTCCTGCCCTGGGAGAGCAGGCGATACACCTCAGCATCCTCCAGGTCGAGCCCTTCCATGTCCGGCACCTGCAGGCCGTCACGCTCCATATTTCCGAGGCATCGCTCGATAATGGTGAGGTTCTTCAGACCCAGAAAGTCCATTTTAATGAGACCCACGTCCTCGAGGTTTTTCATCTGGTACTGGGTCGACACGACACCACTCTTGGGATCGCGATAGAGCGGTACGATTTCGGTGAGGGGGTCAGGAGATATGACAACTCCCGCGGCGTGTGTTGAGGGGTGTCTTACGAGTTTTTCAAGACCCTTTGCGTAGGTAAAGAGCTGTTTGACTCTCTCATCGCTGTCAATTCGGTCGCTGAGCTCCCTGGAAGTAGTGATAGCTTCATCGATGGTGATATCTATACGGGAGGGTATGAGTTTCGCGATTCCGTCCGCCTCAGCGGAGGCTATATCCATGACACGGGCCACATCACGCACCGCCGCACGTGCCTTCATTGCCCCGAAGGTGATAATTTGGGCGACCCGGTCATTCCCGTATTTTTCACGAACGTAATTGATCACCTCATCACGCCGGTCACCGTCAAAATCGATATCTATATCGGGCATGGAGATACGTGAGACATTCAGAAAACGCTCAAAGATCAGGCCATATTTCAGGGGATCAACATCGGTGATCCCGAGTGCATAGGCCACAATGGAACCCGCTGCACTCCCGCGTCCCGGCCCAACTGCTATGCCACGACTCCTGGCGAATCTGATGAAGTCCCAGACGATAAGGAAATAGGTGCTGAATCCCATGGATCCGATGACACCCAGCTCCATGTGTACTCGCTGATGCACCTCTTCACCAGCAGTATCACCATACCTCCGCCCTATCCCCTCTTCGGTCAATTTCTTCAGGTACGACTCAGCCGTATGCCCTTCAGGAATGGGAAAGTGTGGAAGGCGGTACTTGCCGAACTCAAGTGACAGATTGCATTTCTCGGTGATCTCGATGGTATTACTGATTGCCTGCGGGAACTCTGCAAAGAGATCAATCATCTCCTCGGGAGACTTAAAGTAGAACTCCTGGGTTTTGAAACGGAACCGTTTTGTTTCGTTTATTGTTTTTCCGGTTTGAATGCAGAGGAGTACATCATGATAGGCGGCATCACTTTTTTCGAGATAGTGTATGTCATTCGTCGAAACGAGCCCGACATTCATTTCCCGACCCAGCTTGACGAGATTCTTAATCACCTCCTCCTGGTCACTGATGCCATTGTTCATGAGCTCGAAATAGAAGTTTTCCAGCTTGAATATATCGATGTATTCGCCCGCAGCCTCTTTTGCTCTGTCAAACTTCCCCTGCAGAATTAGGCTTGGAACTTCACCACCAAGACAGGAACTCATGCAGATGAGCCCTTCTGCATGGGAGGCAAGCAGTTCCTTATCGATACGCGGTTTATAGTAAAAGCCTTCCAGGAATGCCCGTGACGAAAGAACGACCAGATTTCGATAACCGACCTCATCCCTGGCGAGCAGAATGAGATGATATGGCTTTGTCTTTGTCCCCCTTGTGTGCATCGAATCGGGAGACAGGTAAAACTCCTCCCCAATAATCGGTTTTATGCCGTGATGCACGGCACTCTTGTAGAACTCGAGGGCACCGAACATATTCCCATGGTCTGTAAGGGCAAGTGCCGGCATCTTGAACTGGGAGGCTTTGCGTGCCAGGTCATCGATTTTTGCAGATCCGTCGAGTATGGAATACTCGGAGTGGGTGTGCAGATGTACGAAGGGCGCGTGCTCCATGCTGTCTCTCTGGGAAATGGTTATAGCTGAACCTCGAGGCCTTCCCTGGCCATAAAGACTTCTATACTATGACTCTTGATCTGTGCGACCCTGCGTTGTGCGAGCCGTTCAAGCCTTCCAAGTTCAGCATCGTTTCTGGTGGGGTCATGATGAAACAGGGCTACTCTCTTAACACCTGCCTTGATGCTGTTCTGCAATACCAGTTCCATCGGTGAATGTCCCCATCCCAGTCTTGACGACCAGTATTCCTGGTTTGTGTACTGTGCATCATATATAACGAGGTCGGCTCCTGCTATGAACTCCATTATCTTCATGTTGCTGAAAGTTGCCGCCTTCTCGCCTTCCTTCTTTGCAAACTCATCATAGTCATCATCCTCAGGGCTTCCATCAAAGAGATTCCTGAAGGGTTCATGGTCGTAACAGGTGACTACCACTGCACCATCGGCCTCGATCCTGTATCCCAGATCGATGATTGGATGGTTGAGCATCTTCGCTGTCACCTTCACATCGTCATAGAGCTGGAACACCTTCTCTGTGAGAACCTCATAGGTGATCTCTGCAGCAAGCTCATCGGCTCTCAGGGGGAAGTAGTTGTGCGACATCTGCAGTGAGAATATCTTGTCCAAGCCCTCGTCACCGATATTCACCGGACCATGCACCCTGATCTTATTTCCAGGAATAAATATCGGCGTGAAAAAGGGGAAACCCTGTATGTGGTCCCAGTGAGTATGACTGATAAAGAGGTCTAGATTAATGGGCCCCTTCTTCAACTCCGTGGCAGCGAGCTCATTTCCGAGGGCACGAATGCCGCTTCCGGCTCCGACGATGATAATCCTGCCGTCGTCCGTCCGTACCTCTATGCAGGTCGTATTACCGCCATATTTGACTGTATCCGGACCGGGTGTCGGAATCGACCCCCGAACTCCCCAGAACCTGACTTTCATGACACGTCACTCTCCGCCATGCTAAAAGTGGAGTCTGAATCATTCCGGTGGGCGTACACCTACTCGGAAACATGGAGAAAAATCGATGCTTTCTCAATCTCTTCAGATATGGTATCGAAGAGGTTGTCGAGAAACCCAAACGTGATCCCTGTGTCCTGTAGAATGCTCATGTCCATTTTATCAGAGAATCTGTTGCCTGAAAAGCCGATTTCATTCAGATTACAGTACGAATTAGCCATGTAGATGGTAGACACAAGCTTGAAATTCTCCTGCTGTGCCGAATGCGGGTCGTGGTGGTTGAGTATGCAGTCGAAGGTCTCGCTGGAGAGCCTCCACTTTTCGGAAATCATCCTCCCCACTTCTGTATGATTCATACTGAGCATCTGGTCTTCCATCTCGAAGAGGGGGACCTTTTTCATATCTGATGTTCTGATAACTTTCAGATACTCTTCCCGAAAGACGTCATTGAGCGGTATTTTCCCTATATCATGCAGCAGACCGCCGATGAAGTACTCCTCTCTCAAATTCTGGGGAATGGCCAGCTTCCCGGCTATGAGCTTCGCCGCCACACCAACACCTATCGAGTGACGCCAGAAACTGTCCATGTTCAGAGCCTTGAACTGGGACTTGTTCTTCATGTTCGCAAGAACGGCCGTGGAGAGAGCAAGGTTCTTGATGGTATTTATACCGAGCATAATGATAGCAGTTACGAGGGAGGTAACCTTGTTGGACAGCCCATAATAGGCTGAATTGACCAGCTTCAGGACCCTGCCCATAAGAACCGGGTCGAGGCTTATGACCTTGTTGAGGTCTTTGGCAGTGACCTGGGGATTTTTCACCACCTCAATTATCTTGGCTACCGTTATGGACAGGGATGGCATGTTGTCGATATACCGATTCAGCCTGACTAACATCTTCTGTTCCATAAACCGTATATTATATTGAAATGCCAAAAATTGACAAGTAAAAGTTACTACTAAAGGGCGAATTAAAGTTCGCAAAGCTATTGTTCCTCATGCACATTCTCACTTATCTTAATCGACAAGTTGACAATACGTCAATGACCCTACTGTATATCAAGCACATAGCGATAGAGACATGCCAGGAGGGAGGCGCATTTCACACAGTCGGATGCACGGGGATTGAACTCATCGGGACTACACATCTCCCTCACGTGTATGTTGTAGGACTGCCTGAGCTTTTCGAGAAAATTCTCGTCATCCTGAGAAAGCGCCTCATTTCTTTCAATTTTTAATTTTACCTGCTCAGCCTGAAGAAGAGCCCTCTCCCTGCTGCGTTCAGGAAGTATTTCTCTCCTCCTGGTCCTGACAGCCTTTATCCGTGCCTTGATTCTTCTTCCGGGAGCCTGAACACTATAGCGGCCCTTGATACGCCACACATAGTAGATATAGCCGAAGAGAAGGCCGGCAAGATGGGTGAAATGCCCGATTCCGCGCATCGACCCGGTGGCAATCATGAGAAGCTCGATTCCCCCGAAGATGAATGCAGCGTATCGCGCTCGAACAGGAATGAGAAAGAAGAGAAGCAATAGGGCGTCGGGAAACTCGAGACCGAACGCAAGCACGATGCCGAATATCGCTCCCGATGCCCCGATTGTGGGAATATAGGGATTGCCGAAGAGGTGCCAAATTAAGGTCACTATACCCGCACCCACACCGGTGAAGAGATAAAACATGAGGAAACGGGACTTTCCCCAACGCTGCTCGAGGGGCCTCCCAAACAGCAGGAGGGCATACATATTGAAGAAAACATGAATGAAACTGCCATGCAGGAACATATAGGTAAAAACCTGCCAGACCCAGCCGTACTGCCGAATCAGAATCGGAAAGAGGGAGAATATGGTGATTACAATACCGTATCGACCAAATGCACCTGCAAGTGTAAGACTGCCCTTTTCCGATAGAGAAGCGATGAGGCGACGGGGCAAGGGAATTTTTGCATACTCAGTAAGAAGAAAGATCACCACGTTTATAATAATAAGCGTGATAACGACGCTCTTAATACTGTATGTCCTTCTCACGGCCCTCACCTTTTGCTGTGGATAAATTGTTCATACAATCCCATGGCTAGCATCATGCGTCATGTAACTTTATATTTTTCAGATAAATACCTTTTCAAGGCTGTTTCCCCATTTACCATTCAGAAGAATTATTGGTATTAGCGTGGTAATGTCAAAATTTAACAGTAACTTAACATATCTTTTTATAATATAAACAGTTACCGTTTTTCATAAATTATCGTTTCACGAGACCATTCTCATCCACCATGACGACGCCTGTGGATAACCTGTTTATTCAATGTGTATCACACTGAAATCTCCCAACGGGGCAAGTTCTATGCTCCCCAGGATGGCCTTTGAAGCAGGGTCCGGATAATCGTGAAGATACACGACTCTCGTAATGCCTGCGTTCACAATACTCTTTGAGCACCACGAACAGGGTAGATGGGTCGTATAAACCGTTGCACCCTCGATTGAAATTCCGAAGCGCGCGGCAAAATTAATAGCGTTCTGCTCTGCATGTGCCCCGCGGCACAGCTCTGACCGCTCACCGGACGGAACATTTTCGCGGGCGCATCCGACCTCGAGACAGTGCGGCATCCCCTGCGGTGCTCCATTGTACCCTGTTGATACGATCTGTTTACCCATGACGATGACCGAGCCAACCCGCCGCCTCAGGCATGTCGTGCGGCTCGAAACCATTATCGCAATGTTCATGAAATAACTGTCTGTAGATGGTCTCGATGGAGACACCCTGACCTCCCTCCGATAGGACATATTGGTCGGACAAAAATCCGTCAGCACAATGTAAAAGTTTTGCAACTTTGTACTGCTTGGTATTTACAGGTGGGTAACTTGGCATCCATCCAATTATACTATACAGCATCACTGAGTGGGAAGAAAAGCCCTTTTGACCTTTGAAGGTGTACCAGGGAGGGATTCGTACGATCTATGACTTTTTTACCGCCTGTGCAACGGTAATATAGGACCTGTTCGGACCCGGTACGGCACCCTTCACGAGCAGGAGGTTTTGGTCTGGCCGTATATCTGAAACAAGCAGGTTCTGTACAGTAACCTTGCTGTTCCCATACCGTCCCGGCATCTTCTTTCCCTTGAACACACGAGCTGGATAGGCGGAGGCACCGATGGAGCCGCCGTGTCGGAAGGCCTCATGGGTTCCATGACTCCTCTTCGCTCCGGCCATTCCGTACCGCTTTACAACACCGGTAAACCCACGGCCCTTTGATTTACCAGTCACATCAACAAAATCACCTTTATTGAACATGTCGATACCGATTTCCTGACCTATTTCATACTGATCAAGCTCAGTCGGGGCAACCCGTGATTCAGCCAGATGCCTTTTCGGGGAAATACCTGCCTTTGCATAGAGACCGAGTTCACTTTTGCGTACTTTGCTTTCCTTGAAATCCTCAAATCCGATTACCAGGGCACTGTAGCCGTCTCTCTCTTCAGTCTTCTTGTCCACCACCACGCAAGGGCCGACTCTCAATACAGTTACGGGAGTCACCCTGCCGCTCTTGTCGAAGATCTGCGTCATACCGATTTTATTTCCCATGAGCTTCAAACGCATCATACAACTCCATTTCTTCAGAAACGCCTTCAGTTCTGGCGTGTTTTACCATTTTTACAACCGCATTAATATAACAACATTTCCCTTTCTGAGCAAGTTATTCAGGCGTGAGTATTACTGGACGGTGAAGCGGTAGTTATCACTTAAATAATCATTTATTTTCATATCACTTCTCACAACTTCAGGATGGATAATGTAGTGGATGTTGTATTGGATATTTCCACGGTCTTCGCCCAATATGTCGGCGTATTCACCTGCCTTATAGAGAGCTACAAGACTGTTACGCTGATAATTGTCAATCGGTTTCTGTTCGCTTAGCTTCTGATACGCCACGCCCAGGTTATTGTAAACCGCGGCCGCCTCGCCGAGTATTCTGCGGTCATAGTTCTGCCAGAGTTTGATTTCGCCAAGGCCGTCAACCAGCCGATCATACACTTCAGCCAGATAAAGGTATCGCCCCAGGGCTGACTCATAGGCACCTTTGTGAAGCAGTGTATTCCCAATCGCCATCTGCAGGTAGGGATTGTCGGGTACGATGGGTTCCAGTTTCGACCAGTACTCAAGGGACTTAGTCCAATTCTGTGGTTGATTATTTTTAGTCTGGTTATAGTAGAGATAACCGAGATTATAGTACAGATCGTTCACGTATGGGGAGTACGCACTTCCATCCCATTTTTTTAATCTATTTTCTTCAAATGCTTCTTGATAAGCCCTATACAGTTTAAAGGCATTATCATAATCCTTTACACGGTAAAAGTAGAGCTGTGCCAGGTTGAAGGTAGCTTCCGGCACTTCAGGATTAAAGGGGTATTCCTCCCTGGGCTGGGTTGAATATGGATCGATGGCTTTTCTGAAGAATTGTATTGCCTGGGCCACATTTTCAAAGGATTCACCGAGCGCATATATTTCACCGAGACCATTGTATGCGTGGGACAGGAGGGCAAAGTCCCTCCTGTCCCACGGAAAGAGAAGCACAGGATTACCGGCCTGTTGTTCGGAGGCCTGCACCCTGTCCGATTTCCTGAGCTCACTCTTTGGATTCGTGTAATCGGTCCATGCAACAAGCTTTCGGTCCCGATAACTCCACCTACGGGGAAGAACACGCTTGTTCTCAGCCTCAATAGCTGCACGAAGGTAATCTTCCCTCGATGTGTTGTTTCCCACAGCTTTATAATATGCGCCATATGCTGCATAGGCGGGCGGATAGGGATAGACGATACTTTTCTTGTGAAGAGCCCTGAGCAGAAGGTCTCGCACCAGGGAGAAGTTTTCATCTTCAATGTAGTACCGTGCAAGCTCTGTCTGGACTTCCTCGTCCCTGGATTTCGGAAACCTTCTCAAGATTTGATCCGTCAGGTTAACAACCTGAGCATAATCATCTGTGATTATTGTAATCTGTAACTGTTTATAGAGCGGAGCCGCCTCCCCCCTGTTTTTTTGTGCAGCTTCTTGAAATTGAATGCGAGCAACGCGAGTAATATCGTCTCCCCGCTCTTCCTCGCTGTTTAAATCGCCACCACCGCTTGTAAGTTCATCAATGAGGTTCTCTCCCCGCAGCATTTTAAAATCATACTCATCGGCATTGCTCAGAGAAGTGTGCTCCGCAATTCGTTCTGCTATGAGGAAGGTCACCTCATCTGTCTTTCTTACCCTGTCATCTTCCGAGTCAATGCGTTTGTAAGCTCTCAGGTTTTCTTTTTGCTTCTCTATAAAATCAGTGCCATCGAGTAACTGAATAATATACAGTTTTTGATATATCACATTTATCTCAGGAGCTTCATAAGCAGCAGACTTAAGACCCTCCAGATCATTCAACATAAATGCATAAAGCTCTTCAGACTGAGCATATTCTCCCAGTACATTAAATAGAATGGCAAGACGCATAAATATTCTGCTGTTTCCAATACCTTTGATGCCCCTTATACTTTGATTTTTATCAAGCTCTCGCCGTATTCCCCTTTCGAATACATCAATTGATAGGTTATAATTACCGGCAAGCATGAGCTTCCAGCCGAGATTGTCATACTGCCTGATACCATGAAAGAAATGAGGCGATTTGTTCTGAAACTCTGCCGCATCATCGATGTTTGATTCTACCTGCTCCCAGTCCTTTTCTCCAATATTCTCTAAAGCTGTTTTATAGTGTTTGCTGGCGTTATATGGGTTCCAGAAAAACACAAAGAAGAGAGCAGCCAGCACAATCAATATTGCACCGACAAGCATCGACGCCCTTACAAAGGGGGCGAGGTTCTCGGCAAGTGCCCCAAGAACTCCAGGTTTCCTCGCTACAACGGGAACAGGGCGAGGAATCCGGGGTACCGATATCTTTTTTCCCGTCACCCGTTCCACATACTCGACGATCTCCTGTTCCGGTGCATCGAGTATGAGCAGCTCAACAATACCGTTCATGGAATCAGTTGGTAACGTGCCCTTGACAATGATATCCTGCACCGCAGCGGCAACAACCGGACTCATTGTACTCAGCTTTGTCTTAATCTGACCAATGTCATCTTCGGTGAGTTCAACTGCCTCACCGCCTGTGACCGCAGGCTCCTCTTCCACGATCTCCTGGCCTTCGGGCATTTCAGGGCCGATCTGTCTTTCGATTTCCTCAACAACCTCGTGTGCAGGCTCTTCACCCAATTCGACCTGAGGCCCGGGAGCTGGTTCAGTTTCCTCTCCAGCCTCGAGTTCTTCTGCTCCTATTTCCTCGATGGGAGGAAGTTGTAGGAGAGCCGGCTCCCCTTCCACTTCTTCAGGTTCTTTAAAGATCAGATCTTCCAGCTCAACAGGAGGTTCTTCAATGGAGATTGATTCACCCTCAGGGGCAGCAGAGAGGGCCTCAGGCTCTCCGGCTTCGGGTTCAGGAGACACTTCTTCAAAACCCTCTTCCCTGACTTCTTCTTCTGCAAATCCTTCAGTGAAAGGAGGTTTTTCTGCAACAGCCAGATCTTCCATATCAAAATCAACGGGAAGATCGAGGGCTCCTTCATCAATTGCCTCTGGCGTCTCTGGTTCGACCTCTTCCTCGGGCAGGGGTATTTCAACTTCCGGCGATGGTTCCAGTCCGGGCATTTCAGGAGAGGGTTCTTCCGGGGCAGCAGGCTCTGGGATCTTAGCAGCTGACTCCTCCGGGGCAGTGGCAGGTGCTTCCTCCCCTAAAAGTTCTTCCAAACCCGGAATAGGTACGATTGCCGAGGGCTCTTCTTCCGGTAATATTGCTTCGGTGAGGGGGATTTCTTCTACGGGCTCAGCTTCCTCCGCAGCAGGGGCCTCTCCCTCTGCAGTCATTTTCTCTTCAAGCTCTCGTTCCTCTGTCAGACCGATTTCTATGTCCTTCAGAAGCTCCTGAAAATCCTCCTCCCCCCTGGAGGGGACAGGCCCACCGGAGGGGACAGGCTCAGCTTCCTCGGCCTCGGCAATCCGGGGCGGACCTTCCCCCGGTTTTTGTTGCGCCAGATACTCCTGTTCGCGTATTTCACCCAGTTCGAGCTCAGTTTCACCAAGCTCCTGAAGCATCTTTTCTATTGCGTCAATATCCTTTTTGTCAGGCACCTGCTTTCACTCCGGGTATACATCGGTGCAGTCCGAGGGAAACCCCTATTATCATTATGGACTATTTCGTGAAATAGTTTAGCCTCTATTCAGTGACCATGCTGCGTTACAACATCTCCATTACATACAATATACTCAATAAAAATTATATAACAAATACATTGCTTATGTGTACATGATAACATCTCCACACACTCAAGAATTGTCCATGGACCAGCAATACAATACATTGACAGGGGAATCGGCTTTCAGTATTTTGTTTTCCTTGAAAGAATATCATGTTGCTGGACGGGAGACATCCATGGAGATCATCGTATCAGACAGGGTGAAGGCGATCGGCAGTTATGCATTTGCTGATGTGGATAATATCGTTGAACAGCTCAAAGAGCAGGGCATTGAACCCATCGATTTTGGTGTTGGCGATCCAACGCTCCCGACACCGGAAATAGTGAGGAAGGCCTGCAGAGAAGGAATTGAGAGGAGGAAATCAGCCGGCTATCCGAGCTATGTTGGTGATCCCGAGTTCAGGGAAACAGTTTCCTGGTGGAGCAGGAGGAGATTCAACATTGACCTTGATCCTGTTGCTGAGATCATGTCGACAATAGGTTCAAAGGAGGCCATCTTTAATTTCCCCGAAACATTTATCAATCCTGGTGATTACACCCTCGCTCTGAACCCGGGCTACCCTGCCTGGTCAAGGGGTACTCACTTCGCAGAGGGGAAGACCCATTTTCTCAATCTTCTCCCCGAAAACAACTTCCTCCCGGACCTGAAATCAGTTCCCAAAAATGTACTGAAGAGGGCAAAGATCCTGTGGATCAACTATCCCAACAACCCGACAACAGCTTTTCCCACAGAGCAATTCTATCAGGAAGTCATCGATTTCTGCGGGGAGCACAACATCATCATCGCATCCGATGAGTCTTACACAGAGAACTATTACGACGAAGCCCCTGCTTCCATTCTGCAGCTCAAAAAGGAGGGGATCGTTGTTTTTCAATCCCTCTCCAAGCGAAGCAATATGACCTGCTACCGTGTGGGGTGGATTGCGGGCGATAGAAGGATTATCGATGCATATAAAAAGGTGAAGCCAAACATAGACTCCGGTACCGCCACATTTGTGCAGGACGCGGCTATTGCTGCTTTGAGGGATGAAACACATGTGACACAGCTGCGTGAAGATTACAGAAAGAAGCGCAACATACTCATCGATGCGCTGTGCGCAGCAGGGCTTCCCCGTTCTGAGCCAAAAGGTACAATTTACATATGGCAGCCTGTGCCCCCCGGGTACACATCCGTGGATTTCTCGAAAAAGCTCCTCGACAAGGATGTGGCTGTTGTGACAACACCGGGCAACTGGCTCTCCCGCGAAGTCCATGGGGTAAATCCGGGCGAGGGTTTTGTCCGCTTTGCTATCGTAGCAGAGCTCAAGAAGGTCAAGGAAGCGGCACAGAGGATAGCAAATTTAAAGCTGTAAGCTTTATCGGTCTCTTCATAATATGAAAATCGAACATACCAGCCGATGCATTGTCACAGACTTCGACCACCCTCTCCGCACTCTCAGCTCCGCTTCCACAGGCGGCGGGCACAGGAGAGTACAGACCATTGTGAACCTCAAAACTGACGCACAGGAGGTGCTCGACAACACACCCGAGGATCTTATCTCAGATTTTTTCAGAAAAAGGGGATCCGACACCCATGGAATCGGCCTTCTAACCTCCGCGGAAATGGAGTATGCTCAGTTCGTTACTGCTCAGGACAGGGGCATTGGCGTGCTGGCTATAGTCACTGCCGGCACATCAAACGCACTCAACATCGCGGAACGCTCAGATACCGAGTTCAGCGGCGGATCCAATACCGGGTTCGGCACCATCAATATCATCGTAATCACCAGTGCATGCCTGCTCGATGAATGCATGGTTTCATCCATTATAACAGCAACTGAGGCGAAGACAGCAGCGCTCTTTGACCTTCAGGTGAAGAGCGTAATGACCGGCAGCCAGGCCACTGGAACGGGTACGGACACTATCGTCATTGCATCGGGCAACGGGATGCACATCAGGTATGCGGGGGGCCACACCCTCTACGGCCAGCTCCTCGGCCAGGCTGTATACCACGGGGTCAGGCGTTCGCTTCTGGAGCAAAGAATGGAAAATACGGATTTACAAGAGATATGCGGTATGTTTGAGTTTTAATCCATCCTTTCTCTGGATTATGAGATGCCAAGGCATGCGTATAGTATGAGAAATGGGAATAAGTTTCCTTGTTGATGTATTGATGAGGGAGAGAATCCTTAATGGCCATATTAGACATTATAAAGCAGCGGAAGAGTGTGAGGAAGTATCTCGACAAACCCATAGACCGGGACAAGATAGAACTATGCATCGAGGCGGCACGGCTTTCCCCAACAGCGGATAATTTGCGGCCATGGCGATTCATTGTGCTGGACAACCGTGAGCTCATTCAGAAACTTACCGATGCAGTATGCACGGGTATATGCAGGCGCACCAGGTTCATAGGGAACGCTGCCGCACTCGTCATTATCCTTGCCGACCTCAACATCGTCATACACCGTCTAGGTGCTGCCATTTTTGGGACACAGCACTACCTGCTCGACATCGGTATCGCGGGAGAGCACATCGTGCTGCAGGCTCAGGAGCTCGGCATCGGCACATGCTGGATCAACCTGTTCAACGCGAAGGCTGCGCGGAAGGTACTGAAAATTCCACAGAAGTACCGGGTCGTCTCACTCATCGCCATGGGCTATCCTGCTGAGGGTGCCACGCGAAACCGCCCTGACCATACCATGGAGAAGATCCTGTTCTACAACAGGGATATAAGTAATCTCTGAATCCCCAATAAAATACCCCTCAAATCTGCAGTAGCGGAAATCACGCTCGCATTTTATACTCTTATTGAAATGAATACCTCCAATGCCAGGGGAAAAGTGCCCAGGGTGGGTCTTGTACTGAGCGGCGGCGGTGCGCGCGCCATTGCCCATGTGGGTATACTCAGTATACTCGAGGAGCACCACATACCCATTGACTTCATCGTCTCTACGAGCTACGGAAGCATTGTTGGAGGGTACTACTCCTACGGCTACTGTGCGACAGAGCTTTCCCGGATGATGAAGGAGTTCAAACTGAGGTATGTTCTCGACCTCTCGAAGCCCTGGAAAAAAATCCTGAGCGTCGAAAAGACTAAAAGCCTATTCGAAAAGGACCTCCATGGCGTATCGATCGAATCTTTGAGAATCCCCCTCTCCATACTTGCTGCAGATATCAGATCGGGGGTGATGGTCGTGCTCGAAAAGGGGAGCCTGAGCGACGCCATGCTTGCATCGTCATCCTTTCCGGGACTGTTTGAACCGGTCATGCGCGACAATCGTCTCCTCATTGACGGCGGTATTCTCAACCGAATGCTCGTGAACATTGCCCGCAACAAGGGGGCCGACATTGTCATCTTCTGTGACATGTGCATATTCACCGCGCTGAACCGATGCAGGATTGCAAAAAAAGTCTACCGGTTGCTCTTAAGGCGTGTGGAGAAAAACCGTGACAGACTCGAGCATAAACTGCACCGTATCAATATACGCTATATGATCTTCAAATCCCTATGCATCGTGCTCGATAATCAGGCTGAGCATGAACAGTTCAGAAAATCACCTCCCAACTTCATCATCAGCCCTTCAGTGGGGAGGGTCCGGCCCCTCCAATTCAGACGTGTCGATGAAATCTACAGCGCCGGCAGGGAGGCTGCGCTCAGCGTTGTTGGGGAGATCAGGAATGAGATGTTGAAAGTGATGTAGGTCATGGATGGAGAGGACAGTCCATCCTTTTCACATGCGAATGACGGGCGTTACAAACCTCTGAGTTCACTTGCCGCATCGAGATACACTTCTGTATCGCTGTAGTTTTCTTCTATTTCTCGGAAATATGCAACAGCACGCTGACTGTCACCCACCGCTTTGTAGGATTTGCCAAGCATAAGAATTGCGTAGGGCATGAAATCACCGTCCTCGAACTCCTCACTGTAGGTGATGAAACCGTCGATGGCTTTGTCGTATTGACCGGTGAAAAAGCACGAAAAGGAGTAGTACATCAACGCGGGTTCGCGGTAATAGGCATCTTGATCACGAATGGCTTCACGCAGATATGGAAGCGCTTCATGGTACTGCACGCTGTTGAAGAGTGACGCCCCGAGATAGAAAGCAAGCTCTCCGCGAAGTGAAGAGGATTGATCATCATACATCAGGTCCTTGAAGATGGTGATGGCTTCGGCATAGTTACCCGTGTCATACTGCTCCTTTCCCATCTGGAGCTCTGATTCCACAGTCTCATCCTCACCGTCATCCATCCATGCAATCTCGTCCTCGTCCTCAAG
>JAGLSF010000149.1 GCA_023136305.1 Spirochaetota bacterium | reverse complement strand
TGCCTGTTCCGGTATTCATATGGTGATCCTGGTATAGATGTGGTTCATGTACATGGTGTAGGTGTTCAAAGATTTTCTTTTAAATGAAGCCTATCACACTTTCATATGAAAGTAAAGGGTTTTTTCCGGTCAATGAAGCAACTTCAATTCTTTCAGTGTACGCGTAACCTCCTCAACTCCCGAGACTTGACACGCATTAAAACCAATATGCTGAGCTTTTTGCACACACTCCAGGTTGTCATCAAAAAAGAGATACTCTTCAGGCGCACCGCCTATGTCGTTCAGGACGTATTCGAAGGCCTCCTGAGTAGGTTTTACCAGGCCGGTTTCATGTGATGCGTACAGCCGATGAAATCTTTCACCCAGACTGTACCTTTTGCAAAGTCTGGTCCAGTGAAGGGTGTTGTTGTTGCTGAGGCAGGCGAGGAGGAAGTGCGGTTTCAGCCTGTCGAGCAGCTCGATCGCACCCGGGTAGAAACCGCGATCCCATGAGATGAACATTTTTAAAAACCTGTCAGGTGTTATTGAAAGATTGAGTTGCCGTACCACCCCGCAGGAAAACTTATAGGGAGTGCAGCGGCCTGTTTCGAATAACTTCATCCATTTGGATTCCAGGAAAAACCTCCGTGACTGCTCCTTGGTGAGTTTGTCATCTGTGAGTTTAGCGAGTTCCATGACTCCATCCCAGTGTACCAGTACTCCGCCCAGATCGAAGAGTATCACCTTGATTGTATGCGCACCCAATGTTCATTTTCCCCTCAGAGTAGTACTTTGATTCTCTGCATACCCTATGTTTGTTTTCTTCTTATATTTGATTGTCAGGAATATACGGCATCCTGTGTGAATCGTATAGAAGGTTCCCTTTGAATCTTGGAGACTTCAGTTTCAGGAGCAGGGAGGGAGTTCATGGTAGGAGAATGTATTATTAGCGGTAAAAGGTATAGTATTCATAGGCTAGAGGATCAATGTTGTCTGGGTAATCAGCATAGTCCCAGGCTACTTCCAAGGTCGATCCCGAAGGGTCGATCCTCCAGAGCTCATAGAGGCCCTTGTACTTCCAGGGAAATTCAATTCTCATTTTATACAGAGAGTTGCCGTGGCGATCGATATAGCTGTCCTTGACCATGAAGTAGCCATTGCTACCCACATGTGCATATTCTGGACATGGGGAATTATCAGATGTATATGGGGAGATGGGAGAACAGCTCAACTACATGATCATCACCTGGGAGAAGCCCTCTTCAACTGAGGGAACTTCTGTGCGTGCATAGAGCTGTGCTATTACCGAGTCCGGAACAGGGAACTCACGGGCACGGTTCTGCTCGATGAGGGTGGAGCTGTCACTGTCCAGGTATATGCAGGCAATACTCTTGTGGAATTTTTTTGCGTGATCGATATAGCGTTTTCTGCTGTTCCGCGTGAGGCTCGTGTTATCGATGATGATCTTCTGGTCCCTCTCCAGAAAGTGAACGATGAGGTTATACTCGATACGCTTGATGAGTCCCTCAACGTCTTCGTCCCAGTCTTCAGGAGTCCACCGTGCACCGTGCTCTGTCATCTCCTTGAAATGGTGCCGGATCTCATGTCGATCGACCCTCTTTCTGTCTCTGAAGTATTCCCGGGCCAGCCTGGATTTTCCAGATCCATAGTTGCCTACGATTAGAACTATGTCGTATTTGTTCAGGTCCTCTATCATAGTTACATTTTCGTTCCTTTCCCCAGTATCCTTTACGCATATAACCAGATGGGTCCTTGCCGCAACGGGAAGGTTGACACGTAGTCACTGACTGATATACTGATGTGACAGGTGGTATCTCTTTTTATTTTCATTTTTATAAAAGTGTGCTATAAAGTGACAAGGTTCTAGGCTCGCATTGCTGTTTGGAGTGAGGTATGATACCCGAAAAGGTGAGGATGGTGCTCGAGGCACACAACCTCGAGGCAATTGAGTTTGAAGAGGGAAGCACCTCCACGGCAAGGGCTGCGGCTGAGAAACTGGGCGTCACGGTGGGACAGATTGTCAAATCCCTTCTCTTCATTGGTAAGAATAAAGGTAAGAATAAACAGTTCTACCTCGTACTCTGTCCTGGAGACAGAAAGATCTCATCATCAAAATTGAAGTCCGTACTCGGTGTGAAATCAAGGATGGCCAATGCCGAGGAGACATTTCAGGCCACCGGTTTTCATCCCGGCGGAGTCTGCCCTTTCGGTATCGAGGGAATCGATATCTATATAGACGAGACCCTTAATCGGTATGACAGGGGGGTGTATCCTGCGGCGGGGAACAGCGCTTCGGGTGTTCCCATGACCTTCAAGCAACTTCGCGAGATAACGGGCGCACTCCTCTGTGACTGTACGGAGCCAATGGGAACAAATGGTTGACCAGGACGAAACGATATTTTTGCAGTTTGCCCTAAAGACGCTCATTCTTACATGCATCGTTGACAAACACTCCTGTTTTCTTATATAATGGTGGTCATGAATTTTAGAATAACCTGAAAAGGGATGGAAGTATGCTGGTTGTGCAGGAAGTTCAGAAGAGTTTTGGAGGCCTCAAGGCGGTTGATGACTGTACCCTGCAGGTGCAGGAGGGATCGATCACCGGGCTCATTGGACCGAATGGAGCGGGGAAGACAACACTCTTCAATCTCATAACGGGTTTCTACAAACCCGACGGTGGACAGATCAGTTTCGAGGGTGAGCGTATCGAAGGACTTTCACCCGATAAGATCTTTCATAAAAAGATGTTCAGGACTTTTCAGATTACCCGGGAGTTCGAACAGATGACTGTTCTTGAAAATTTGATGATCGTCCCCCCGGGACAGATCGGTGAAAAGGTCTGGAACACCTGGCTCCGTTCGAATAAAGTGAAAGAGCAGGAGATGGCAATCAAGGAGCAGGCCATCGACGTACTGGAATTCGTTGAGCTCGCTCGTCTCAAGAATGAGTATGCAGGCACGCTCTCCGGCGGTCAGAAGAAACTGCTCGAGCTTGCGAAGTGCCTGATGGCTGAACCGAAAATGGTCCTGCTCGATGAGCCTGGTGCGGGCGTGAATCCTACGCTCATGAAGAAGCTCGTAAACCATATACGAAAGCTCTGCGAAGAAAAGGGAATAACCTTCTTCCTCATCGAGCACGACATGGATCTGGTCATGAGCCTCTGCGACCCGGTGATCGTCATGAGTGAGGGGAAGAAGCTGGCGGAAGGACATCCGACAGA
Source organism: Spirochaetota bacterium (assembly GCA_023136305.1). Classification (GTDB taxonomy): domain Bacteria; phylum Spirochaetota; class B62-G9; order B62-G9; family DRHN01; genus JAGLSF01. The sequence goes on along the minus strand of JAGLSF010000149.1, from coordinate 2,346 downwards.
GATCAAGAAGGATGAACGAGTTTTGGAGGCGTATCTGGGTGGACAGTACCGATAATCATATATTGAAGGTCGAGAATGTAACGGTTGGATACAGCAAGATAGACATCCTTCACGATGTTGACCTCCTGCTTCGAAAGGGTGAGATTGTCAGCATTATCGGTCCCAACGGTGCGGGAAAATCGACCCTCCTGAAAACGATTATTGGTCTGCTGAATCCCCGCAAGGGAAGCGTGTATCTACAGAATAGGGATATCACGGGGGAGAAACCCGAACGGCTGGTTCGGCAGGGAATCAGCTACGTGCCGCAGGTGTTTAATATCTTTCCATCTCTGACCATTCAGGAAAACCTGGAGATGGGCGCCTTCACGAGAACCGATGACTTCAGCGGCAGAATGAAGGAGATATATGAGCTCTTTCCCGTGCTCGGAGAGCGCAGGAATCAACGGGTGGGTAATCTCTCGGGAGGTCAGCGGCAGATGGTTGCCATGGGTAGGGCACTCATGCTCGACCCTCACGTGCTCTTGCTCGACGAGCCATCAGCGGGGCTGGCCCCAAAGTTTGTGTCCATGATCTTTGAGAGAATTATCGACATCAATAAAACCGGCGTTTCACTGATTCTCGTTGAACAGAACGCCCGGGAAGCGTTGAACATGGCTCACCGTGGATACGTGCTCGCAACAGGACGAAACGTACTCGACGGTGAGGCCAAGGCCCTCCTTGCCAATGAGGAAGTCGGGCGTCTGTACCTTGGAGGATGATGCATGCTCGAACTTTTTGTTTATGGAATTGTACTGGGGAGCATCATTTCTCTCGGTGCCATCGGCCTCACCCTTATTTACGGTATACTCAGGTTTGGCAACTTTGCCCACGGCGATCTCATGACCGCGGGTGCCTACATCGCGCTCTTCTTCGTAACAGGGCCGCTGAAGTGGGTGGGAATTCCTGATAACATGTTTGGCCCCTTCTCTTTCGGCTGGCGTATAGTCGTCGCCTTTCCCTTCTCCATGCTTGCTGTAGGCGGCATCGCCATACTGCTCGACAGGATACTGTATCAGACTCTCCGCAACAAGGAAGCCGGCAGGGTGACACTTTCCATGTCTGCCCTCGGTGCGTCCTTCATCGTCCGTATGGGTGTGCTCATCATCTGGGGACCCGACTACAAGTTCTATAAACCCGGCCTCATCCGTCCTGCACTGGTGCTTCCGGCAGGCATCAAGATACGTCCAGATCAGATCCTGATACTCATCGTCGTTGCTGTACTCGTTATAGCCGTTCATCTATTTTTAAAAAAGTCGAGGATGGGAAAGGCGATGCGGGCAACTTCAGACAATATGGAGCTTGCCCGGTTATCTGGCATCGAGATACAGAAGGTCATATACTATACATGGGGAATCGGCGGAGCCCTCGCTGCAGCAGCGGGTGTTCTCTACGGTATCGATGTGCAGGTCCACCCCGGAATGGGGTGGAATTTTCTCATACCCCTCTTCGCCGCTGCCATTCTAGGCGGACTGGGAAACGTCTACGGCGCCCTGGCAGGCGGCCTCATTATCGGGGTGGTGCAGCAAATGTCAACAGCAGTTCTGCTCCCCACATACAAACCGGCGGTAGCATTCATCATTATGATCGTTCTGCTGCTCATTCGGCCACAGGGCATCTTCGGAAGGAGTTCACGCTAATGCAGATCGGAGGAATCTTTGCCTATCTCGTTTCATTTGCCATCATGGCGACCATATACGCAGTGTTCAGCCTGGGTTTGAACATTCAGTGGGGATACACGGGGCTTTTCAATATCGGTATAGCAGGATTCTTTGCCATCGGTGCTTATATGTCTTCACTCATTACCATGCCCAAACCATCGGGTATGTATGCTGAGTACGTGGATGTTCTGTTTGCCCTGAACCTGCCCTTTCCTATCGGGCTGCTCGGCGCAGGGGTCGTGTGCGGTATTATCGCCTACCTCATCGGCATTCCGACACTCAAGCTGGGGGAGGACTATTTGGCAATCGCAACGATCGGGATCGCAGAAACAGTCCGGCTCATTTTCAATAATGAACAGTGGCTTGCCAACGGACCGCGTGGCCTTGCCGGACTTCCGCAGCCGTTGAGCGGTCTGGTCGAAGCGCGGTATTACAACTACATATATCTTCTCATCGTCATCCTGATTCTCGTCCTGCTCTACCTGCTGACCGAGCGTGCAATCCGCTCTCCCTGGGGCAGGGTGCTTCGTGCAATCCGTGAGGATGAAGTTTCAGCATCCATGAGCGGGAAAAAGATATCGAGCTTCAAGATGCAGGCCTTTGTGTTCGGTGCCATGGTCATGGGTATAGGCGGTGCGCTGTATGCCCA
>JAGLSF010000148.1 GCA_023136305.1 Spirochaetota bacterium | reverse complement strand
CTGCACGTCCGTGAGGGTTTCTGATGTGTACAGCGTGATGCTCCCGCTTACCTGCGCTTGTGCCTCGTTTTTACCGGCAAGGGGAATCAGAAGGATGCAGGCAACCAACACCAGAATAAAACCGCTTGCAGCATACTTTTTCATAGATATTTCTCCTTTATCCAACAATAATTTTCTCATTCTACTACATTATCACTCCTATGTGAATAAAAAACCCTCTAAACAACCAGGGTAAGCCTTCTCAAAGGAGGGAATTTTTGTTGAGGATGTTTCAGACATTAGGGGTAGTCGAGTTTTTCCCCGAGCGCCTTCAGGTACTCAACGCTGTTAAAAACTTCATTGCCTGAAGGATCATCCTGATAAAATTCGAGGCTGAATATACCGCGGTAGGTGTCTTTCAGAAGGGACAGAACCGCCTCTGTCTGAAGAATACCATCGCCCATGGGAACGTGTAGCTCCACCTGATTCAGGTCACTGATATGAATGTGACGAATTCTCTCTCTGAGTTTGGAGTAGAACATCTCTATCCTTTGTAGATCTCCTAGATGTGCGACATCCAGGGTGATGAAGAGATCATCATCGATCTTCGAAAAGAAATCGATGAAATCAGCCTCTGTCACCATGACATCACGCCCCGTATCCTCAATGTTCTCGACACAGATCATTACATCCTTCCCTTCACTGTAGCAGAACAGTGTATGAAAGGCCTCCTGTTGAGCCTTCGCAATTTCGTCCCTTCTGGCCCTAAAATAACTCTTCTTTCCCGGATGCACAGTAATCAAAGGGGCAGCAATTGCCTCGGCAAGATCGATAGATTTCTTTACCTGCTCGATGCTGAACTCACGGACAGGCTTCGATGTAGAGGTAATATTTATATCCCAACTCGAAGCATGAACAGTTGCAACAATTTCATTCTCACGTAATGCTTTTCGTATTTTCCCCACGCTTTCATCATGAAAAACATAATGATCGAACCAGAGCTCAAATGAGTAGATACCGAGCTCTCTCGCATGCGCAATGGAGCGGGTGGGACTCAGATTCCATGCACAGGTCGATGAAAAGCCGATCTTCATCAGTACACGCTACCTCATCGTTATTACGGTCTGAAGTGATTATTGTACGTGTCCATATCAGGACTATAGGGGTTTTCTTGTTATTGCAGTTTTATATATGAGGAACACCAAGCTTGTCAAGCAGCCTGTTGCAGAGCTCCAGGTTCTGTAAACGATCCGATGCCATCATGGAAACCCTGATGGTATCGCCAATCCCGCTTAATAACAGGATGCCCAATCCCACAATCGACCGGATCTTCCCCTCCTCACCATATCCTGACTCCGTAATACCTATATGAATGGGATAATCGACCTTCGAGGAGAGTATCTTGTTCGACTCGACGGTCAGGTCGATATCGGAGGATTTTATAGATATAACCGTATCATAAAAATTGTGCCTCTCAAGAAAAGATATCTCATGAAGCGCACTCTCAACCATGCCATCGGCGGTAACCCCATTATATTTTTTTATAATTCCCTTCTCCAGAGATCCGCTATTAACACCTATCCTTATCGGGATGCCCCGTTCCTTTGCAGCAGAAACGACTATGGATATGTTCCTTTCACCACCAATATTTCCAGGATTTATTCTGAGCTTATCTACGCCATTCTCTATGGAGAGAAGGGCGAGTTTATAATCAAAATGTATATCCGCAACAATGGGGATGTGGATCTGTTCCTTGATGTGTCGGATCGCACGGGCGGATGCAGCATCTAAAACGGCAACACGAATGAGTCTACAGCCGTATGCTTCAAGTCTGTGTATCTGATCGACAGTTTTGTCGATATCAACTGTGCTCGTTGAGGTCATCTCCTGAACCAGGACGGGATGATCCCCCCCCAATATCAAGTCACCGACCCTTACCTCTCTTGTCTTCTTTCTCTCAATTCTTGACAGATCCTGAAGATCCAGATCCATTAATACATTCATATACCTGCAATCCTCTACCGAAAATATATCATATGAACAGGAGACTACCCGATCATGCGTGAAACTGATCAGCAGGTTTGTGGAATACCGTGCACACTTAATAATAACCTCCGGGTTGTGAAAAGGGAATCCCATAAATTTCTATTGCTCGCATGTTATATTTTTGCTATTATGAGTTAATAAAAGCTTCTGAGAGTATTGGTGAGCAGAACAATTCAAATCCACTATTTCCTTAAGGACTGCCAGGAAAAAGAGAACTGTCTGCAGGCTGCAGCTTATCTTGTAAAAAATGGGGTGTCCCATCTTTGGCTTGAGCTCAAGAACAGTCAGGACTTTGAGCTGGTCCGGGAAATTTCTTCACATTCAGCCATTCCTGTCGTGTCGTTTATTCGTAATACCGACATTTTCCATAAAGCGATTAAGAACAGCGACGGCGGTGTGGCTATAGTACCCTCAATGGTGAGCTTATTACTTTCACATGCAGAGGCTATCAAGCGTCAGGGCTTTCCCGTTTACCTCGTCATAGAGGGCAATGAATATCTCCATGCAAATCTCAGCCAGCTCGATGCCGCTGTTGGGGCCTTGAAAGAGAGGGGGATATATAACCTCTTTGTAAACGTCCATCATCACAACCCTGTTGTTCATTTCAAGTTGTGCAAGCTTATCAAGAACCAGTACGGAACCAAACAAATTATTTCGTTCACACCCCATACAACCAAAGCGGAGAGTATCATCAGCAATTCTCTTTCTCTTGGAAGTATTTTTTACGAAAAGATTGGCGATGCCGTATTGGTCAGTCTGCCTCCGGACAGAACGTACAATTCCAAGAATATCAGGGAGGCAATCGATCTGAGTAAAAATATACTCGGTTCGTGCAGGCTCTATCCGAAAGGATTCACCATCATATCCTGTCCAACCTGCGGTAGGTGTAGGTTAGACCTTCTGAGGATGACAGAAGAGATCGACCATAAGCTTAGAGCTCTTGAACAGAAGTACGCCCAGCAGGGCAAGAAACTCGAAGACACTGGGGGCATAGCTGTGGCGGTTATGGGATGCAACGTCAATGGCCCCGGTGAAGCCCGGAATGCTGATATCGGTATTGCCGGAGGCAGAGGTGGAACTGGAACGATCTTCATGAACGGTAAACCAATCGTCACTCTTCCCGAAAAGGCTCTTCTCAAAGAGTTTACTCTCCAGGTAGAGGAGCTTATACAAGACCGGCTGCACAAGGCATCCTGACCAAATCTCCTCTCTTTTGGGTATCCCATACGTGTCACCCACCACATCCAAGTTCCGTCTTATCGTTTCAAGCCCAATCAGTGCAGAGTTCCTTCACTACAATGCTCAATATATTATAGTATAATAATATATTTATATGCTGTAATGGTGCATGCGCTGTTATTCAAACTCTTCAAATTGCTGGACTGAAAAAGTGATTATGAGAACAGAGCTGGGTGCAATCACCGCTTCAGTGTTCATAGGGAAAAACCGGTACAGGGAACGTTAAAGACCCCTGCTCATTCGAGACCGATGCGGTTGAAAAACTCCCCCGATATCTGTTCGTAGCGCTCTTTCAATGCGCTCATCCCTCTCTCGACATCATCCCTGGCAGGTGCCTTCAGGGCGAAGTAGAATTTGATCTTCGGTTCCGTACCCGAGGGGCGGGCCGATACCTTGATGCTGTCTGTGTAAAACTGGAGCACGTTCGATTCGGGCAGTCCTGTGAGGGGTTCAACCTCACCATCGAGGGGGTAGTAAACCTTCTGTTTCAAATAGTCCTTAACGCAGTTGACCCGTTCACCGCCAACCGATTCGGGGGGCCTGGCGCGCAGGTCCTTCATCAGCTTCTGAATCTGCTCAGCGCCCTGCGCTCCCTTGAGCATGAAGGAGCGCTGAAACTCCTGGAACAGACCATAGGTTCTGAAAAGCGCATTGAGCATATTGAGTACTGAACCGTGCTGCGCAATGGCGTACTTCACCGTGAGCAGGGCGAGCAGTGAACCGATCACACCGTCCTTGTCCCGCACGAAAGTGCCTGCCAGGTACCCGTAGCTCTCTTCGAAGCCATATATGAAGTTGCCCGTACCCTTGCTCTCAAACTCTCGCTCGAGCATGGCGATAAACTTGAACCCAGTGAGCACTTCCCATACCGTGGTTCGAAATTCCTTTGCGATTTCATGCACCATTTCCGTAGATACGATGGTGGAGATGATGGCTGGTTTCTCGGGCATGAGCCCCGACTGTGTGTAGGAATGAGCGATCACATTGGCAAGCAGGCAGCCTATCTGGTTGCCCGTGATGGTCACAAATTTTCCGGATGCATCGGGCACCGCGAGGCCCATGCGATCACAGTCGGGATCCGTGGCAATCACAAGGTCCGCTCCCTCTTTCTCCGCAAGCTGTATTGCCCGGGTGAGAGCAACTGGGTCTTCGGGATTGGGCGATGGGGTGGTGGAAAAATTTCCATCAGGCTCGCTCTGCACCGGCTCGCAGAGTACCTCTGTACCACTAACCCCTTTCAGCGCATCCGGAACAAGGGTGATGCCTGTTCCGTGCAGGGGTGTGTACACCACCTTGATATTTCGGTCGAGCCCTGCGATGTCGTCCGCTATACCCTTCTCCACTCCCTGCTGGAAGGCCCGAACCTGCTCCATGTAAATTGATTCCACCCTGTTCCCTTCGAGCACATGAATGAGCCCGTCCTCTTTACCCTTTGCGAAATCGATTCGTTTAATGCCCGTTGCCATGTCCACGCGGCCTACGTGGTCCACAATCATTTTGTCCTCTGGAGAGATCACCTGGCCACCGTCAGACCCGTAGACCTTGTAGCCGTTGTACTCCTTGGGATTGTGGCTCGCGGTGAGCACAATACCCGCATCGCAGCCTAGGTGGCGGACCGTGAAGGAGAGAAGCGGGGTGGGCCGCAGCTCTGGATAGATGTATGCTCTGATCCCGTTTGCTGCGAGCACCGAGGTGGCCTCTTCGGCAAAACACTTGGAATTATTCCTGGAATCATAGGCAATGGCAACACTCATGGGGTCTTTTCCTGTAGACTGCGCCAGGAGGAACACGGCAAGCCCCTGCGTTGCGCGTCCCACGGTATAGCTGTTCATGCGGTTGATACCTGCACCCATGATGCCCCGCATGCCGCCCGTACCAAACTCGAGGGTTTTGTAGAACCGATCAACAAGCTCCTTTTCATTCCCCTGTTCGATGAGCCCTGCTATTTCCTGCTGCGTGTACTCATCGAAGGGTTCGCGCGTCCACTCTTCGGCTTTGCGAAGGATATCCTCGTCCATCTGAACTTTCCCTTTTCATAACATTTATCAAACCGTTTCTGCCAAGATCATAGTGTGTACATAGTTGAATAGCAAGGGCATTTGGGACGAAATAATGTACAATCCCTACTGTACCGTCAGATTGGAAGCAAGATCACTAGAACCCGCACTCCCCACAACCGCTCCCTTACTCACAAATTTTCCTTTCATACCTTCAACCTCTTAAAAACCTTATTTATCTTATAATGTTTATAAGATAATAAACAAACAATGACCATGGATTCCCTTGAGGTCAATACGTAAGTAGTC
>JAGLSF010000147.1 GCA_023136305.1 Spirochaetota bacterium | reverse complement strand
GCTCTCCTCGGTATCCACCGAGCCCATGCGCACCGTTTCCTCTATTCGGTCTATGCGCACCTTCACGGTGTCCCCGTCGATAACATCCGTTATGTGGGTATTGCTGATGGTTGTTCCCATTTCACAGCTCCGGTCAGGGGCCGCCCGTTCATATCTTGAACTGCCCCGTGTCTATCCACTCGTTCTTCAACAGCGACCACCAGTCAACCGCCAGCCCTTTCAGCACGTACTCATAGGGGAGCCATCCATACCCCTCCGCACCCCATTCCGTTCCCCAGGAATTACGTATGATAAGGGCACCGGTGGTCTGGGTTCCGCCTGGATTGGTGTTCTGTATCTTGACCGCGTCGTCGTAGCCCACGGTAGCCGCTGCATGGCCTCCCCTGAGCCATTCGCCGGGTGCAGGGAAGAGGATCTTACCGGTGTCTTCCGCCTGCGAGATCGAACTGTACACCGAAAAACCGAACATGGAGGGAAGCCCTGCGGCAAGATTCGTCTTTATCCTGCCCAGAAGCTCTTCCGGCTTAGTTCCGGGAGGATCGAGCCGGTAATAGCTGATGGACTGGTAGTTTTGCGCGAAGGCATAGCAGAAAGCGCCCGGCTCGTTGTCGAAATCCTCTATTTCGTAGGGCCAGTACTCCTCGGGGGGAACACCGAAGAGCACCATCGCTCCCATGGTGAGCCGGAGATAGGCGCCGGTATCCCCTGTCAGGTGCATCAGGTTCCTGGTCGTTTTGTACAGAAAGAGGCGGGAAGCATCGATGTGTGTGCCGAAGGACCGGATCTGGAAATACTCGACCAGGCCGACACCGGCCTGGGAGGTGCAGGAACCGAGCGACTCCTGATCCTCGATCGGCGGGCACCACTCGCGGAGATCCGTCTTCGTGGGGAGGTCGTCCCTGATCGCCGAAGCGCCCGTCTTCTGGAGCATGGTCTTGACGGTGTCCCTCTGCCCGTTTTTTCGAAGCCGTTGGGCGAGCGAGTCGTGCTCCACGGTGTAGTCCCTCAAATCGGGATAATCGGGAAGCCACCCCATACCCCTCTTCTTGTAGATCTCACTCATGTCGGTACCTCTCTATCCAGAAAATTTCACTTCTTCAGATCGATCGTACCATTTCATTAAAGAAATTTCCAACAGGTTATACGGCCGGCTCAGCACAGCTTCATCTCAGCGTGAAAACTCATTCAGTTTCTCCTCTGATCCCGTTGACACCTCGCCGCCTCGACAACCGCTTTTGATTCATGCCACACGTGGTCCCAGAGCGCCTCACGGTTCCAATCAAGGAAAATGAGCAGATCGCCGAGAGTCACCCGGCGGCGTATGAGCGGCGCATTCAGGAATGCAAACCTGACCTGATCCTCCGTTACCGGCGGCTCAAGCTCATCAAAGCTCAGAGGGGAGCCAAGGTTGGTCAGAACACGGGCGATCCATCGAGGAGGTCTCAGATACTGCTCGATCCTGCTCCGGATCTCCGGCCAGTCGTTAAAAAAACGCTCAAAGGCCCGTCTGTTGGCATGCCATGCATCCAGCTTGATACGGTACTCGTCCCAGCACTCGGCCGCAGCCTCCCCGGAAGGGTCCATGGCAGCGAAGGCCGAATCGATGCGTCTCTTCATGGTGTCTGCTGAGGGATAGCAGTGCTCAAGATCAACCTCTGACGGTTTGAAATTGTCGAGGAAACACCTGTAAGCTATGCTTACCAGCAGCGTCGCCAGCACGACCTGCGTGCCGTGGGATGACGGGGGTCTGTTGGAGAACTCAGCCTGCTGATCGATGAGATGGGAAATAATGTGTTCATAACCGGACAGCGGCGTACTGGCGTTGAGAAGAGAAACTCCAACCCCGGCAGCCGCCATGAACCTGGCCTGCAGGGCCACACCTTCAAGTGTGCCCTCACGAATCTGATCCGCGTGATCCACAAAAACCTTTTCAATAGGCCCCATCAATACTTGCTGGAACTCCGAATAACTGGGATCAAATCCTAGACGGTGTGCAATAAGCCAGTCGGGGAAACTTATAAAGCATGCCAGCATATCACCTGTACCGGCGACGGTCATCGTATAGGGTGCATCACGTAGCGTTTCCAGGTCATAGACCAGGGCGTCCGGAAGCCTGGAAGGCAGTGAACGCTTGACACCGCGCAGATAGACAGTGGCGACGTTGGAGGTATAGGCACCCATGCTGTTGGCCGTTGGATAGGCCGCGTATGTCGGACGATGCCCGGTCTTTTTTTCGAAGTTGTAACAGGCCTGCTTGACGATATCGGTGACAGTGCCGGAACCCAGAGAAAGGACAACAGCTTTCTCCTGCAGCCTGGCCTCTACTGTGCCTATCTGTTCCATGTCGGTACGGACATGTTCGCCGGTGTACGGCTCAAGAACCAGTGGTTCGGGATTCCAGCCAGCCTTTTCAAGCACCACCAGCACCAGCGGTTTGAGTCTCTCCCGGCCTCGCCGCATTGGTGTTGAATCCGTAACCACCAGCAGTGGTTGTGCCGGGGACGCACCCAACCGGCCTAGCAGCCGGGGGAGCTTGAACAAGGCATCCGACTCAAAAAGCATGTGCCTGATCAGCCTGTCCGGATTGTTTTTGGGGTAGCCCTTTATACTCTTGATTGCTTTCCAGAAGGTGTCTCCATCGGCAGGATCATAGGGTAGCACCAATTTTCTATCCTCCTGATTACTGTCCCACAAGACTGTCCCCTCAGAGAAGGTCTTTCTCCCTGTAATACCCCTCTGCTTCTTTCAATATCTCATCGAGGGCTTTATCGGCGTCTTCATTGAGGGGCACCACTCTATGGGAGCGGAGTATCTCCCCGAGTCTTTCCCTGGCATGGTAGAGTGCCGTTTTTTTTCCTGACTTCATCCACTCAGGGTAGGTTGAACGGTCTGCTGATCTGGGTATGAACTGCTGGCTCCTCCACCAGGTTCTCGTGTGCGGTTTATCAAGATAAGAGCCCGGGATAGGGCCGACTTCATCGATGAGGTCGAGAGCCAGGGTCTCATTATTGATCTCGAATCCTTCAATCACACGTCCAACCCAAGTTGCGATGTCATCATCCAGTACCGCACAGGCGGGATGATAGGTGTATTCACCGTAAACACTGCCATGGAGCACTATGAGGTTCGCCCCGGACAGGGCTGCATTGAGCGTCGACATCGACCTCTCGTATCCGGATTGTACGTCAATTGTTTTCGCGCTGCCCATGCCGGGACAGTTCGCAAATGAGGGTATACGGTATTTTCGCATTATCTGGTTGAATGCCGCGGTATGGAGTGCAGTTGACATGTCACAGAAACCTGGGTGGCCTGTCCTCATATCCAGAGGCATGGTATAATCACCTGCTATTACTCCCGTGCCTTTTCGCGCAACCTGGATGAATACTATGCCAGCCAGAATTTCAGCGATTGTTGTTACCAGTGAGCCGGCTATGGTAGCCGGACCGGTTCCGCCCATCATATCACTGCTGATCAGGAAAAATGGGAAACCCGCATCCGAATATCTGAGAATGGCCTGACAGGAAGCCTCGTCGTAGGTGAGGGGGGCTGATGAACCGACGAAGGCGAGTATGTCCACACCTACGGCAGCGGCCATTTTGATGTGGAACAATTCCAGATCATTACCATTGTCCGTTATGGTTATTTTCGTCGTGTTTCTCAGATGGCTTGCCACATCCACGAGCGACGTCATTACGGGAGGAACTCCAACAATGTCGGTATAGGGAGCCGTGTCAGCCACCATATGCACGCTTTCGAGTGCATCCGATACCCTTGAAGCCTCGTCGAGTTCCTTCAGCGTTGCCGGCCTCGCCTCCCAGGTGTCCAGATCGACAATTTGTAATCCCGCTCCTGATAGATAATAGAGTCGATTATTACCGATGTGCAGGTCGTGTTGCTCAATCCGCGCTTTCATTTTGAAACTGACTGGCGTATCGTCTATGCATCTCTCAACGAGCCAGCCGGGAATTCTCGCCCTCCTGGTATTAAAATCAGTGCTGCAACCATGCTTTTTCAACATTTCAAGGGCCCGATCATGCAGAAAATTCACACCTGTTCTTTCGAGGACGTGCAAAGCTCCTTCATGTATCTTCTGAATCTCTGTGTTTGTTAGTATATTCAGTGGTTTGATCTTCCTTAAGAATCCCTGTAACATGTTTAAGTCCCCCTTTGACAGAAATGACTTGTACCGGCGGATAGGTTTTGAGAGTCAATGCATCTATAAATCCGTATAATAAATTGAAAGGCGAATTTTAGATAGGTGTAAAACATGAAACATGGATTTCGGTTCGATACAAACGGCTGGTTCGGCATTGCCGATGAGGAGTGGATTCATCCCGCAACCACGGCAATCCTCATCATCGATATGCAGAATTACGACGCGAACAGTGAGTGGGATCTCATCGGTACGCGAGGAACAGGCACCACGAGCGACTCTCACGAGTACTATTACAATCGAATCTCCAATACGGTTGTTCCAACCATACAGAAACTGCTCTCATTTTTCAGACAGCAAAACCTCACCATTGTTCATGTGTACTTCGCGAGTCGTCTCGCTGATGCTTCCGATATGCCGCCGCTCTGGAGACTTCGTTTCGAACAGCATGCGGAAGATTCAGGAAAATCCTACTGGCCCTCTGTATCAAACCGGGAGATGCACATCATTGATGATCTGAAACCCCTTCCTGACGAAATCATATTAACCAAAGTGACGGGCTCTGCCTTTCTGTCGACAGATCTCCACGAAATCTTGCAGGACAGGGGAATCAAATCTTTTCTTGCTTGCGGCGTGTGGGGAAACTCCTGCGTCGAGGATACGGTCAGAACCGGGTGCGATCTTGGATACCTCGTGACATACGTGGAGGACGGTACCGCATCCCCAGATGAAGATTTCCACGAAGCGGCGGTGCGTGTTCTTGGCGAGATGTACTGTCAGGTGAGAGACTCTGACTGGATATTGGAACAGATGAGAAAATACATCTAGGGTGATCCCTCGAAGCCTTTGATGATGGCCCGAATATCCCCCTTGCTACTGTCGGAGAGTTCGGCGACCCTGTGGTTCTTCAATATCCACTGCACCTTTTCGTGGGCGTTCTCCACTATATCCTTCCTGCCTTCTCTCTGCCAGTTCTCGTATATCTCTCTCGTAGATATCAGGGGTTCCCAGTGTTCTCCGCTCTTAAGGTGACGCAGCGTATGCTCCTCTCCGAGATAGTCCCCCTTCGGCCCGACCCTTTCTATAATGTCCAGTGCAAGTGTGTCTTCATCGACTAGAATGCCGCGGGACAGTCTCTTTATATAAGAGAAAATCTCATTATCAATAACCAGCTGCTCGAAGCTCACCGTCAATCCCGTGCTGAACATGCCCCCGTTTACGATGAGGTCCGCCTGGCCGAGGAAGGAGCCCCAGGTCGTTGCAAACTTTTCCCAGGAAAGCTGCTCATCCATCACATGGGCATCGGTATCGGGAGCGATGGTATGATGGGGCAGGTGGTAAAATTCAGCGAGCTGGGCGCCTGCTATTCTCATCAGCACGGTTTCCGGTGAGCCGATCAGCACGTTTGCCTGCCTCATATCGAATGTCGACCAGGCGCTCCCATAGATAATCGGCGAA
>JAGLSF010000146.1 GCA_023136305.1 Spirochaetota bacterium | reverse complement strand
TATTTTACCGGATCGTTATAGCGCTTTTAATACAGCTCTCGTTTATCATTGATTGCTCCGACGGTCAGCTCGCAAGAATAACCGGGAGAACGTCAAAACTCGGCGCATGGCTCGATAGACTACTGGACAGAGTCGGTGAGTTTGCGATCTTTGCGGTAAGTGGAATCCTTGCTTGGTGGCAAACCGGTCGCATACTGTTTATTTTTCTCGGGCTTGTAACGGGGTACGGGCTTACGGCGTTTTCACTTGCGATGGCAGTATCGGACAGCTGCATTGTTGGAGAAATCGCCAAATTCAGGGAAATAGAAAAAGAAAAAACAAAGGAAGAGCCGGTAAAGGGGAATGATTCACAGAAAGAAAAGAAAAACCTTACCCTCGTTATCTCGCGGGTGTTTTTTTTTCTCAATTTCGGTATCGGTGAAAGGTACCTTTACTTGAGCTTTTTTATCCTGCTGAACCGGCTGGATTTCATGCTGTTTATGACCTCCTTTCTTGTTGTCCTGCGGGTTGTGAGTATCTCTCATCATCTGAAAAACAAATTGAAAAAGGCCGACGAGAGCCTGAGACGTTTCAATGAATCGTAAACAGGAAAGATGGCTGCTGAATGAGGAGGGCAGTTCGGAGGTTCCCCATTCGTCATTACCTGTGCGCAGGATCGCAGAACTTGTTTCTCGCCTCGTAATCCGGGCCGGAGTCAAAGACCCAAAGCCGGTCGCTATTGGCGCCTTTTTCCTGGTACTTGCAGCTTCGACTCTTCTCTTTGTATTTGGTTTCGAAAACTGGTTGTTCGTGATCGTTGTTTCCGTACTCCTCGTCGTATCCTCTGTTCTTGGTTTATCGGTCAGCCGGATCGCGGAGGACTTGAGAAAGAGGTTTCTCTACGATGAATGGCTCGATATGTATCTGAAGAGAATAGGCGGGATGGTGCTTTACACCGTAATTGGCTATCAGAGCTGGTTTTATTTCGATGGATCAGTTTATTTCATACTCGGGATATGCATCGGATACATGCTCTCCTACTCTTTCCTTACCCGAACGTTGAAGAAGTCGGTTTTTCTGAGCGAGATCAAGAAAGATGGGTATGAAACCCACGGTATCAACCCCCGTCGTTCTCAAGAGCGGGCAGGAAAGCAGCACGGCGCCATATCCGCGGCTGCGCACGGCGGAAGGGTAGCGAAGTTTCTCGGACGCGTTTTATTTGGCGTGAAAATCTCCATGGATGTTTGGTATTTGCTCACCGTTGTTTTCATCCTTCTCAGAAGGACCGATATAGTGCTCATCTTTCTCAGCGCCCTGTTCGTCGTCAGATCGTTTGCCGTAACCATTTACACGGTACGTGAAATAAAGGTGAATGAAATTGGAGTGAATTGATAGGCCCTTCAGAAGAAGGTACGGGAAATGAGAATCGGATACTACATCAGCAGCTCACCGCACTATTACGATTCGATTATGCCGCTGGTTAACGAAACCGGAGGACTCATCTTAACGTACATAAAAAACTTTGAGAAAAATATTGGGAAAGGTAAAGAAAATATCAAGGTCATCTATTTCAAGAACGGGAAGGAGCTTTACAGTAATTTTAATCCTCGAACAGTTGATGTACTGGTGCATCCCGGATTTTCTCTCGGTTTCATTGAAAGGTATCCCGGTTTGAAGCATGTGCAGGTATTTCACGGGACTTCCGATAAACCCTACAATTTCAAGCGGGACCTTCATGACTACGATCTGATTGCAGTGCCCGGAAAGAAAATGAAAGACGATCTTGTGCGGAAAGGATTGGCGGATGCAGATCGGATTGCCGTGATAGGATATCCAAAAATCGACTTTTTTCTCAATTCCGATTTCGATGCTGATGGATTTAAAAGAAAGATAGGCATTGATATATCAAGAAAAACCGTACTGTATGCGCCAACCTGGATTGATACAAATCGCTACTCCTCATTCCCCAGGTACATTTCGGCAGTGCTGGGAGATTTAAGGAATTACAATGTAATTGTTAAGCCCCATGCTGATATTTTAAAGAAAAAGCCTTGGGAGATACTCAGGGCTTATGTCTTAAAAAAAAGAAATGCTTACATTTTCCCAAGAAGCGCAAACATTCTGCCATTTACGGCGATTTCAGATATTCTCCTGACAGATATTTCTTCTGTCTCCCATGAATACCTGCCTTTCAAAAAACCAATAGTATTTTTAAACCCACGACCCGATAGTAAAATCCCGGATGATCACACCTGGATTTGGCACTGTGGGGATGTTGTATCCAGTAAAAGGGATATTACACGTGCAGTTTTAGATAATCTCACGAATCCTTTGAAGTACAAGACTGAGAGAGAAAATGCTTTACAGCAGATTTTTATTGATTTTGATGGAAAGTCGCCCCACCGATTTAGGAAAACCCTTCAGAAAGTAGTCCTCACAAAAGCCAATAGGATAAATATTTGAACACATCAGGATTCATAGATTGTATATGAAGATTGCCTCCGTATTATGAACAGATCACCATAAATCTCTCCAAATATCTTTCGCATTGACAAAGGAGGGTGGGCCATGTACCTTTCAACACAAATTAGACCATCGGGGTATTCGGTTTACCATGAACGCACTTCTGATGCTCGAGGACGGATGGTCCTGCGAGTGCGAGAGTTTTACAGGTGCTGGTGAGGTGTTCGGGGAGCTTGTGTTCAATACGGGGCTGACCGGGTATCAGGAGGTCATCACCGATCCTTCATACCAGGGCCAGATTGTGATGATGACCTGCACACAGATCGGTAATTACGGGATCCGAGAGGATGAAGACGAGTCCATGCGGATTTTCACCGAAGGGTTCGTGGTGCGGGAGTATTCGGGTGAGAAGCTTGATTCCAAAGCTGCAGGAGAACTCTCACAGCCGAAGGGAAACCCGCTTTACAAGGAAAAAGAGGGGCGGAAAAGTTCCCTCGGTAAGGGCAATAGGGTTTCACTCTCATCTCATAGACAGGTGATTCGAAGGCAGTCAGGGCGCACGCATAACAGGGTGTGCGCCAGCCTGTCAAATTACCTGCACAGCCAGGATGTGCTGGGAGTGGAGGGTGTGGATACCAGGGAGCTCACAAGGCACATACGCGATCAGGGTGCAATGATTGCTGGTATAACGACGAAAACCAGGGATCAGAAGGCCTTCCTCAAGAAGGTGCAGACTGCTCCGAAGCTCGTGGGGAGGAATCTTGTGAAGGAGGTCGTCCCCTCCACTCCCTACCTCTACTGTGACGGCAGGGAGCCGAGGGTTGTGGTGCTCGACTGCGGGATCAAGATAAGCTCTCTCCGTGAACTGGCTGAGCGCGGGTGCAGGGTTGAGGTGTTTCCTGCCGGCAGCTCGAAGAAAGACATCATGGCAGCGAAACCCGATGGTATTCTACTCTCCAACGGTCCGGGCGACCCGGCTGCGGTGCCGGAAGTGGTTTCGCTCGCCCAAGAGCTTCTCGGTGAAGTGCCCATTTTTGGTATCTGCCTCGGTCATCAGATGATCGGGCAGGCCCTTGGTGCAAAGACTTTCAAGCTCAAGTTCGGTCATCACGGCGGCAACCAACCGGTCAGAGACGAGCGGACGAATAAGGTGTACATCACCACGCAGAATCATGGCTTCAATGTTGATGATGAAACCTTGAGGCGAGATGATATCGAGGTGACCTTCATCAATCTCAACGATCACACCATAGAGGGTTTGAAGCACAAGAAATACCCCCTGTTTTCCGTGCAGTTCCATCCGGAGGCGGGGCCGGGACCCCATGACACGCTCTGGCTTTTTGACGAGTTTCTTGAGATGGTAAATAATTCGTGAAGTGATTGCGGTTTGAAAAGAAGTGCACCCAAAATATAGTGTGTATGGGTTCGGGCTGCGCATTTTCTGTTATTGCATTGGGTGTGTGAATGAAACATTGAGGCATGGAAAGATCTGAGAAATGCCGAAACGGACTGACATAAAGAAAATACTCCTTATCGGGTCGGGCCCCATTGTCATCGGTCAGGCCTGCGAGTTCGACTACTCGGGCACACAGGCAGTGAAGGCTCTCAAGGAGGAGGGGTACTCGGTCATTCTCGTGAACTCCAACCCGGCAACGGTCATGACTGACCCTCGCATGACTGACCGCACCTATATCGAGCCCCTCACATCTGAACCGGTTGCGCAGATAATTGCCCGTGAACGGCCCGATGCGATACTCCCTACTCTTGGAGGGCAGACAGCGCTCAATCTTGCCGCTGAGCTCGACGACCAGGGTGTGCTCGAACAGTTTGGTGTGGAGTGCATCGGCGCGGACATAGATGTTATTCGAAAAGCTGAACAGCGTGAGCTGTTCAAGAAAGCCATGGGGGAGATCGGGCTTGACACGCCGAAAAGCGGGCTTGCCCATTCGCTTCGCGAGGCGCAGCAGTTGAGGGATGAGATCGGCCTTCCGCTCATCATCAGGCCTTCCTTTACCCTGGGCGGCAAGGGAGGCGGCATCGCCCTGACCGAGGACGAGTTCGGCAGCACGGTGAACAGGGGCATCGAGAACAGCCCTTTGCACCAGGTGCTCATCGAAGAGTCTGTATTCGGGTGGAAGGAGTTCGAGTACGAGGTGATGCGCGACCGGCATGACAACGCGGTCATCATCTGCTGCATCGAAAACATCGACCCCATGGGCATACACACGGGCGACAGTGCAACGGTGACGCCCGCAATGACGCTCTCCGATCAGGAAAACCAGTACATGCGTGACGCCTCGATCGCCATACTCCGGAAGATCGGGGTAGAGACCGGAGGTTCCAATGTACAGTTCGCCCAGGACCCCGAATCGGGCCGTATTGTTGCCATTGAGATGAATCCCCGGGTGTCCCGGAGCTCGGCACTGGCGTCCAAGGCGACGGGTTTTCCCATTGCAAAGATAGCGGCCAAGCTGGCGGTCGGATACACCCTCGACGAGATTCCCAACGATATTACCCTGAAAACCCCCGCATCCTTCGAGCCGGTCATCGACTACGTGGCCGTGAAGCTGCCTCGGTTTGCCTTCGAGAAGTTTCCGGGTTCAGCCAGGGAGCTCGGCATACAGATGAAGTCGGTGGGAGAAATCATGGCCCTGGGCCGGACCTTCCTCGAGGCTCTCTTCAAGGGACTGCGCGCTCTCGAATATGGAGAATCCTGGTATAAAGATGCGGCAGGCCGCAGCACGGACGAGATTCTTGAGATCATCTCCATTAACTCGCCAGACCGCATCCCTCTTATGATCGAGGCGCTCAGGAGGGGGGTCACCGAGAACGAGATTGTTGATCGCACCCATATTGATCCCTGGTTCATAACAATGTTCGGGAAAGCCACCCGTACGATCAAGTTCGTGCAGGACAATCCTCTGAACAGGGAAACGCTTCGGCAGGCGAAGCGCACGGGTCTTTCAGACGAATACATCGCCCATCTCAAGGGTATCGATGCGTTTGAGGTCAGGGCCAAACGAAAGGAAGCGGGCATCATGCCCACCTTCAAGATGGTGGATACCTGCGCCGCTGAGTTCGAGTCCTACACACCCTACTTCTACTCGAGCTACGACCATGAGGACGAGGTCGTAGAAACCAAGAAGGAGAAGGTGCTCATAATCGGTTCCGGCCCCAACCGAATCGGCCAGGGCATAGAGTTCGACT
>JAGLSF010000145.1 GCA_023136305.1 Spirochaetota bacterium | reverse complement strand
CCCTCATAAATCACTGTTTATAGATCATTTTCGTAGAGATTCAGTTTCAGATTTAGCGCCGAGAGCTCGTCGGTGTATGCGAAGAGTACGGCACTTCCGCCGGTGTGGAGAAACACGACCGTGTCCTCACTCGTCAGGCGCCCCTTTCGAATGTGGTCTGCCAGGGCAGCCATTGCCTTGCTTGTGTACACTGGGTCGAGGAATATTCCCTCA
Source organism: Spirochaetota bacterium (assembly GCA_023136305.1). GTDB lineage: Bacteria > Spirochaetota > B62-G9 > B62-G9 > DRHN01 > JAGLSF01. The sequence continues at coordinate 5,455 of JAGLSF010000145.1, read as the reverse complement.
AGCTCGGCTGTCCGTTTCAGCATATGAAGTCCCTCACTCGTTGGGATACCGTAGGACCTGCCGATGTAGTCCTTCGTATTTATCACATGTTTCCCGTCCACCCTGCAGCTCAGACCCAGGTTTTCGGCTGCCTGATTGGCGTAACGGGTTATTCCTGCAACCACATCGCCTCCCCAGTCAGCAGGTGAGATGCCCACAATGCTGATGCCTCTTCCAAGGGCCTCATTCGCCAGCTCGAGTCCCGCCTGCGTGCTGTCGTATGAGGCGATGTAGATGTGGGTGGGCTTGAAGCCAGTCGTTCCACACTGGTCTATGATCTCGCAGAAGCACTCGACATAGGCAGCCACGTCGGGTGTGAGGTCGCTGTCGTTTGCCATACGCACCACAAAGGGATTATGCCCCTTCTTTTCCAGGTTTCCGGCAAGCCTGTACATTGCCGCCGCCTGACCCTCCGGGTCGGCATCGATAATGTGAACCCTTGCACCTGCCAGCAGGTCGAGGAGGAGATTTCCCTGCACCCGATCATCCGCCGCACCCCTGACCCTCCTCAAAACGAGATAGCACTCAAGGCCCAGGATCGCGCAGGCCGCTGCCAGCTGACGGGCGTAGTTTGATTGCACGGCCGCACCGCCGATGATGCAATCCGCCCCCTCGCGCAATGCACGCTCGAGCAGAAACTCAAACATGCGTGTCTTGTTGCCCCCGAAGGCAAGCCCCGTCAGATCATCGCGCTTCATGAAGAGCCGTGGCCCCCCAAACTCTTCAGTAAGCCGCTTGAGCTCATGGAGGGGGGTCGGAAGCTCGGTGAGCTTCACACGGGGAAGTGTATTGATCCTTTCACGAAGTTCTCCAACTGTCATCATCTCTTCCTTACACAGTTCCCTGGTGTAAATCAAAGTTGCGAATATACGGTAACATCACTCAGGCGCCACCTTGGGCTGATCATAGAAATCATTAGTCAGGTCGCTTCCCACATTTATTTACAGGAAGACCACTCCCTTGATGTAGCCATCCCTCTGCTCCCTGATCATGCCGCTTTCAAAGGCATCGACCAGTCCCCCCAGTTCGAAGCGGTGCGTCACCATACGCTCGACCGGCACGGTCCGCCTTCCTATGAACTCGAGTGCAGCGGGATAATCGAGGCCGCAGCTCCCCACTACAGTGTACTCGCAAAACTGAATGGGCTGCAGGTCCACGTTCACCGGTCCGCCGAATACACCGTAGAGGAGCAGATACCCTCCCTTGCGCAAAACCTGCATACCCTCGCCGAGGGCCTTCTGTGAGCCTGCGGCTTCAACCACCACATCAACACCCCTGCCGCCCGTACTGTCGCGGATGATCTGCACCGATTCTTCCCGTTGGGCGTGTATGGTAAGATCGGCTCCGAACTGCGGTCCCAGCTGCAATCGGTGCTCTTGAATGTCCACGATATACACCGAAGAAGTACCCCGCTCTTTGAGAAGAGCGCAAAAGAGGAGGCCTGCAGGTCCAGCTCCAAACACCGCCGCTGTATCACCCTGATTGATCTCGACCCCCTTGAGCCCGTGCTGGGGGCCTGCCAGCGTGTCTGTCATGGCAGCCTCGCTCCAATCGATCTGCTCGGGCAGAGGATAACAGTTTTCAGCGGGCGCCACGAAGTATTCTGCGTATTCCCCGTCCGCACCGATCAGGCCGATGGTCTTCCCGCTTTCACAGAGCCCGTAGCGTTTCTTCCTGCAGAACTCACATGTGCCGCAGTGAAGTACGCACTCCACCACAACCCTGCTTCCCCTGCTGATTCCCGTCACGCCCGTACCGAGCTCCTCGATGATGCCGCCGCCTTCGTGGCCCAGTATCATGGGCGGCCTGGCGTGCTTGAACTTTCCCTCGTAGACTTCGAGATCGCTCCCGCACACACCCACCACCATGGTTTTAATGAGCACTTCACCCTTACAGGGCTTCGGTACGGGGACATCCTCCACCGAAAGTTCAAAGGGTCCCCTCCACATTGCAGCCTTCATCGCTGTTCACCTTTGTCTTTCACAAACTAATCCTGTTTTGCATACCGGCCAGGTGGTCTGTCATGTCCGTTTCTCTCTCACCTGACATATGTTCGTGCAAGGACAGATCTCCGGTTCATTATACCTGTTTACACGAAAAACGGAAGGATTAGCGATGTCCGGAAGATACTGCGTGATTACTTCAGCGCTCCGGCCGTCAATCCGCGTATGAACTGGTTCTGCAGAATAAAGAAGAGGAGGAGCACTGGCAGTATCGATATGACCACGCCGGAGCCTATAAGCTGCCAGGGGGCTGAGTATTGGCCCATAAAGACCGCCATGCCCAGGGGGAGCGTGTGAAGCTTTTTGTCCTGCAGGAAGATAACGGCAAGCAGGAATTCGTTCCAGTTTGCCATGAAGGTGAATATCGTCACTGTGGCAAGGGCTGGCTTTATAATGGGCAGGAGAATGCGCAGGAATATGCGGAATTCGCCGCAGCCGTCGATACGCGCAGCGTCGAGTATGTCGTTGTCCAGGTTCTGAATGTAGGTCTTGAAGATGAGGGTCGCAATGGGCAGGCCGAACACGATGTAGGGAAAAATGATTGACGGGTAGCTGTTGAACAAACCGAGCCTCCGCATGAACACGAAGAGCGGTATGACGACGGCAATGGGCGGGACCATGATCCCGGAAAGTATCAAATGGAAGAGAAAGTTAGAGGCCTTGAGCCTGAACTTTGCAAACCCGTACCCCGCCAGTGCCGACACGAACACGGTCACCGCTACAGATGTGAAGGTTATCACGATACTGTTCTTGAAGAGCATCGTAAAATCGAACTTGACCCACGCATCGATGTAGTTGCGAAGCCTTACATGCTCGGGAAACAGTATGGCGGTAAAAACCTCCTTCTCTATCCTCAGGCTCAGGGACACCACCCAGGCGAAGGGAAAGAGGGTAATAATCAACCCGATGCCGATAAAAATCCACACAACGCCCCTGGCGATGTAGTCCTTCCTCATGCTGTTCCCCATCTTATTGATATGTCTGTTACACCTTTCACCTTCACTATCGCTCCCTCATAATGCGGTTCCTGAAATAGGCAAACAGAAGTGAGATCACCAGAATGATGACCGCGATGACCGAGGCATACCCCATCTTGTTGAACCAGAACGCCACCGTGTACAGGTGGGTGCCCAGCACCTCGGTGTTGTGATTGGGACCGCCCCGGGTCATAACATACACGATATCAAATATCCTGACTCCGCCGATCAGATTCAGCAGTATGACCATGGTTGCGATGCCCTTCAGAAGGGGCAGTGTAATGTGGCGGAACAGATGCCAGTTGTTCGCCCCATCGATTTTCGCTGCCTCGTACAGTTCGATCGGTATCTGCTGAAGCCCCGTGAGGTACAGAATCATGTCGTACCCCACCCACTGCCACACAGTCGCTCCCACTATGGACCACAGGGCGATTCTCCTGTCGCCAAGCCAGAACACGGGCGTGTCTATGATACCCATCTCATCGAGGATCTGATTCAGCGCCCCGAAGGGATCGAATATGCGCGACCACATGACGCCCACAATGACCGGAGAGAGAAGCACCGGTATGAAGATGAGCGTTCGAACAAGTCTGGTGATTCTCAGTTCATTGTTGAGAAACAGTGCCAGGGCCAGTCCAAACAGATTCAGGAAAACCGTTGTTCCGAACACGAATATCATGGTGTTCCGAAGGGCCTTCCAGAATATCCAGTCTGGAAGGATGAGCTTGAAGTTGCGGAAGCCCACAAAGGTGATCTTACTGAGATCGAATCCAGCCCATTCAGTCAGGCTCAGATATATGGTGTGCAGCAGGGGATAGATAAGAAAGAGTACAAAGATGAGAAGGGCGGGTAGTATGAACAGATAGCCGCTCAATCGGGTCCTGTGCATAGTGCTTTGAGCTCACTGATGGTTGAGAGATGTCCTTCGATTATATCATAAGAAAGGGAGACTCCGCTACTGTTTCGCTGAAGTCTCCCTCTCGTTTACACATACAGGATATTTTTACTCTCTCGATAACTCAACTTCCCAATGAACAGAACGTGTAGGCATTCTTCAACATACGACATATTCATCGGGTTACAGCGCACATCATCACCGCTGCAGGGTTGATTCGACCCGGTCGAGGGCTTCGACAAATTCAGCTGCGCTGAGCTCGCCTGAAAGCAACCCCTGTACACCGGACATTACCTGGCTGTGAAGCTCGGGTGTAAACACAAACCTTGTCTGTGCAATTGCCTGTGCATCGATCATGTCTGCCAGGAGCTCTCGTTCAGCCTTTATCGCGACCTCGAATGGCGGTATCATGAAGTGATCGACCAGGATCTTTGCCGACTCCATGTCGGCGCACAGCCGGTAGAACTCGAGCACAAGGTCTTGATGTTTTGCCTTCTTCAGAATACCCCAGTTGGTGGCAACACCGCCGGTCGAATAGGAGTCCTGGAACTCTGATATCTTCGGAAAGGGGAACAAACCGTACTCGACGTCTTCGGGGAACTGGGTATCGAAACCGCCCACGATCCAGGAGCCAGCCGGGTAGAACATCGCCGCCTTCTGCTGGGTAAAGAGCTGTACAGCGCCCGTGAAGTAGTCTAGGGCCACGGTGCCGGGCGGAAACACGCCGTTCGTGTTCATTTTCTGTATATTGAGTGCCGCGTCGATGAACTCGGGGCGGTTCCAGTTGAGCTGGCCAAAATCAGCCTTCCGCAGCATGGTGTGGGACCCGTCAGTATAGGCCAGCATCTGAAAGTATAGGTCGCCTGCCGGCCAGCCGTCCTTGGCCCCGTGCGCGATGCCGAGGTAGCCGTTGTCCTTCAGGACGCCGCACACGTCGATGAGTTCATCGATGGTCTCCGGCACCTGGAGGCCCAGTTCATTGAAGATGGTCTTGTTGTAGAAGATGGTGAGGTTGTTCACATCCAGAGGAATGCTGTACACCTCGCCATCGAAGGTCAGATCAGCCATTGCGGATGGGAAGTAGTCGGGGAAACCGGTCTTGAGATCCTCGGTGAGAGGGCGCAACTCCCCTGCCTGATAGAGGCTGTACATGGGAGAGCCAGGGTGGATTTCGGGAATCTCGGGATAGTCGCCCGCCACGATACTCGCCTTGAGCTTCTCGTTGTACTCGGTGTAGGGCACCCACACAAGCTCGATCTCCACGTCCGGATGCATCTCTTCGAAACGCGCAATGATCAACTCAAAGACCTTTGGATAGTCACCCTCGTTGTTCCATGACCACATTCTCAGTACGGTCTTTTCTCCGGGTGCAGCTGCTTCCTCTTCCTGTGCACCATCCCCTTTACGGCCGTACAGCGACGTGGCCATGACCACGGATACACAGATGATAAACAAAATGATCAAAAGTAAAGACTTTCGCATACGCTCCTCCTTTCTCTCCCTGTGTGGTGACAGGGATTCTCTCCCATCCATCATACCTG
>JAGLSF010000144.1 GCA_023136305.1 Spirochaetota bacterium | reverse complement strand
AGGTTGTCGTCAGGGTAACTGGTACGCCGGTATACCACCACCTTCGCTGTTTGGGAAAGGTCGGCAAGCTTCCTTGCCTCATCGAGGGCGTCGTCGAGATACCCGACACTGTCAACGAGTCCGAGCGTTAAGGCTTCATCGGCGAGATATACACGGCCGCTCGCCACATCCTTAAGTTGGCTGCCGCCCAGCTTCCTGTGCTCCGCCACCAGATCGAGGAATCGCTGGCCAAGCTGTGCAGTCAGGTCCTGCATGATCTGCTGTTCCTCCTCAGTTGACTGTCGGAGGGGAGAGCCCATGTCCTTTTTGTCGCCCGATTTGCTGACATCGAAGGTCACACCGATCTTGTCCATAAGCCCGGTGAACTTCGGTTGTATGAAAAGCACGCCGATGGAACCCGTTATACTCGTGGGATGCGCAGCAATGTGATCTGCTGGAAGCGAGATGTAGTATCCACCCGATGCGGCCACGTTCATCATGATCACAACGACCCATGATCCTGTGCGTTTCTTGAACGCCACGATTTCGTTGTACAGGATGTCGCTCGCCGTCACCGTGCCCCCCGGGGAATCGATCTTGAGAACAACAGCCTTTACGCGGGGATCACTCTCCGCCTTCCTCAGATGTGAGACGACTTCCTGTACGACACTCGGTTCAGTTCTGACAAACTTCTGTCGCCGCTCATCAGAGATGAATCCCGTGATTGGGATGAGGAGGACCTTGTCATTGCCCGTACCCTGAAGCGTGTGCTCCTTGAGAGGATTTGATTCCGGTTCGAGATAACTTCGGGATGAGGCGCATCCTGTGAGGATGTCAACGAGGATGAGAACAATAAGTGCTATGATATAGCGTTTCATGCTATTCACTCCCGGGCTATGAAAATCCCCTCTGAGGCCTGATATGTGTGGTATGCAAGGGCCACTCTTCGAGAATAAGGCTCACTGGAGAGGTTTGGAGTAGAACACCTCTCCGACCACGCTTGCCCATTCGACCCGTTGGAAATTCTCCCTTGGAATCTCGACGAACACATAGGGGTGTGTGAGGGCCTGGGCCTGATAGCTGTCCTGCGATGGTTCCTTGAGGAGGGTCCGCACGACAACCGTGTTCTCCCTCTTCACCACCGTACGTACCTGTATGAAGTAGCCCGCAGATGGCTGCTCGCCATAGGTGAGAAAAACCACAAAGTGTGAATTGAAGTCGACCTGGGGGGTTGAGGGCTTTGGGACTCTGGTACGGTGAATCCTGCTGTGAAAGTCTCTGAATTTGGTCTCATCCTGAATGACCACGATATCGGCTTTCTTGATCTGATACTCCATCTGTGTTCCCTCTTCCGCAATACCGTACTGCACCTGTTCACCGTCGGATTTTTTCCGGGCGAGCAGCAGGGCAGGTGTGGCCATGCATAGTATCAGCACTGCAGCGACGAAAAGTTTTGTTTTCATGTCTGTACCCTTTATAAAAATGCTAAGTATTTGAACCTGTATTGCCTAAATATAGCATGGTTCTTCACAGGTGAACAGAGAAAGCGTGACATTCAATCTTCACCTCTGCCAAAATCTCTGTCGAAGCGCGCCCGGCATGAGATGCAGAGAAATTGTCCTTTGTATATGGACACGACGCGCCCTTTTGGTTAATTTCAGTATCTACTATAAATGTGTTCACAAAACCAAATTACGAGATCACAGTGAAGCATATGTCGAGCTGCAGGAGGATGATTCGGTGATCATTCCAGAGGGTGAGCCGCATCAGATTAACAATGTCGGCAACAGCACGGCGAAGATGTTTTTCTTCGCAGCACCCCATATTGGACGATAGATCGGGGACAGGGCATGAACAGCTACGAGAGGATACTGGCGGCCTTCGAGGGAAGGTGGCCGGACCGTACACCGGTGATGCTCCACAACTTCCTCATGGCCGCGGAGGAGGCGGGGTATACGCAGGAGGAGTACCGGAATGACCCGAAGAAGATCGCCCGGAGTCACATAGAGGCGGTAGAGAAGTATGGTTACGATGGTGTGATGATTGAAATGGATACCACGGTTATGGCCGGTGCAGCAGGGGTGCCGGTGGACTTTCCGGTCAATGAACCGGCGCGTGTGCATGAACCGCTTATCCGGAGTATTGGAGAGGTAAGGCATCTGCAGAGGGTCAGGGTGGAAGATTACCGGTATGTGCAGATAACCCTCGAAGCAGTCCGGATAGTTGTCGACCATTTCAAAGGGGAGATCTTCGTGCGTGGGAACTGCGATCAGGATGCCTTCTCAATCGCAACCATGATCAGAACGCCTTCGGAGTTCATGATGGATCTGCTCGATGCAGAGCACAGGGACCAGGTGTTCGAGCTCCTGGAGTACTGCACCGATATAAGCTGCCAATATCTCAGGCTCATGGCCCAGACAGGGTGTCACATGCTCTCAAATGGCGACAGTCCAGCGAGTCCTGATTTGATCTCCCCCCGGATGTACGAAACTTTCGCGCTTCCCTTCGAGAAACGAAACGTCGAGGAGGCGCACCGGCAGGATCTTCCCTACGGGCTTCATATTTGCGGCAACACCACCGCTATACTGAATACCATGGTTGAGAGCGGGACCGATGCGCTCGAGCTCGATTATAAGACTGATACCCTTACCGCGCACGACGCATTGAAAGACGGAGTGACCTTCATCGGCAACATTGATCCCAGCGGAGTTATAGGCAGGGGAACTGCCCTGGAAGTACAGGTGGAAACGGAGATGCTGCTGCGGATCTTTTCCGATACGCCCAGGTTTATCCTGAATGCCGGATGTGCCATACCGCAGGGAACGCCTTCCGAAAATATCAAGGCCATGATCTCGGTGGCAGCTGCCTTTAACAGGTAAAAATGTGTTACACACCAAGATCTATATAGTAGTGGAGGTTCCTCGGATTGTCGGGGTCCTGGCCTTCAGCAAGTGATTTGTAATAGGCCATGAACTGCAGAACAGGCATGTACAGTATATTTCGAATACCGTCACCGAGATCCGTATTCAGCTCCACCAGGTAGTCGGCATATGGCCCGAACTCCCCCCTGTCATGGTCACATATGACGAGTATCTTGCCTCCCAGGGCTTTCATATTTTTTGCAAGGGAGATATCGTAGAGCCTTCCCGAATCCGATGCCATAATGGTGACGAGCATGTTCTGGTCCACATTTGACATGGGCCCGTGCTGGAAGTCAAGGGAGACGTAGGAGTCAGAGGGAAGGAGCACCATTTCCTTTATCTTGAGCTGTGCCTCCCGTGCCAGGCCGTAGTAGCTTCCATGTCCGAGAAAGGCGTATTTACGGATCTGAGGGTCCGCTGCGATCATCTTGCCCGTTTCGTGGAATGAGCCCATCTTCTGCCGGACAATGGCCGGTAGTTTTTTAAACTCCCCTGATGCGGATTCGTGTTCCCCGCAGACCGCTGCCAGGTAATTGCCTGCAAGCACCATTGAGGTGAGAGAACGTGTGGTGGTCACACTCTTCTCAACCGCTTCCTCCAGGACGAGTGTTTCATGTGCATCACTGGCCATCCTGCTCTTCCCAAAACAGACAATTGCGATGGTCCGTGCTCCAGCCTCGGCGGCCCGGTGAAGAGCCTCGACGCTCTCAGTCGTATCCCCGGACCGTGAGTAGGCAATGACCAGGGTCTTTTTCCCTGCATTGAAAAACTCATTCCTGTTGAGCATTACATCGGACGCGTGTACGGCCCGGCAGGACTTTCCCGTCAGTCTCTGAAAAAAGGGTGATACTGCATGGGATATATTGAATGCAGAACCGCACCCGGTGAACAGCACTTCATCTGCTTCAGCACAGAGTTTTCGAAGCTGTGGTGACTTGCTATCGATTCTCCTGATGACGCCTTCCCAGGAATCCGCCTGCGATTGAATCTCTGCCAGCGTATGCGCGCCGGTTTGTTTGTCCTTATGTTTCATAGCTGTTCCTCTCGTATAATCTTTGCAATATCCAGAATCCTTCCGCCTTTCCTCTGTTATCAGTCCTTCCCAGGACCAGTGGAGGCAAGAAAATGGTCAATATCTTCCGAAGGGAGACCCAGGGTCGATACCGCCTGCGCTCCAAACTGCAGCCCCCTCTGTACGGCTCTCTGGAAGGTTTCTTCTCTGTACAGGCTGAAGAGAAAACCCGCATCGAAGCTGTCACCTGCACATGTGGTGTCTACAACGCTGATCGGTATGGCTGGGTACTCTTCGATTTCGCCGTGATAACGTGTAAGGGCCCCATGAGCACCAGCCTTTACGATGACGGCCTGCGCTTCCTTCGGAAATGCCTGAAGAGCAGCGTGCACCTCATCCCTGCCTGTCATTGCACGGATCTCATCGCTGCTCGGCATGAAGTAATCCAGAAACTGAAGATGCTCCCTCAGATCAGAGATGTCCCACTGGCCATTCGTATCACCTCCAGGGTCAAGAGAGGTGCTCATGCCTGCAGTCTTTGCGTTTCGTAAGATGTTTCCGACCTCCCCTCTGAGCGCAACCTGCAGGAAGTAGGAAGTGAGATGCAGATGTGTATGTGGTTCGATGTATCGGTCAACCAGGTGCTTGCGGCTCGTCGTACGCACGATGCCTGGATGGGTGATGTACATCCTGTCTTTTGGAAAAGTGAGTGACACGGTAAGGCCGGTTGCCTCCTGCTTCGATATGGAAATGGTTTCCGTGGCTATACCGAATGTAAGGAGATCCTGCAGCAGAAACTTTGCTGCCTGGTCATTCCCTACCTGTGCGAAGAGGCGAACAGGGCAGTCATTGACGGCAAGCATAATGGCGACGTTTGCTGCAGATCCCCCCGGTTTCATCACGCAGTTGCTGGCCAGAATTTCCCTTCCAAAGGAGGGGAGACCCTCCAGCCCCGACAGAATAATATCAAGGTTTAGATCACCAAGAACATGAATGTTTGTCATAGAGTTTATCACGGCAGGTTTATGGTGATCCAGTTTGACTTTTTCGCGCAGAATTCAAGGCTTACCCGGAGTGTTTCTATGACATTCTTCACACGGCGAATTTCCTTCCCATGACCCTCAGCCACTACGTGGGCTGTCCTCATCCCCATGTCCATACGGGCAGTCCTATACACTATCAGGATTTTATTGCAGTGAAAAGAGTAAATCGACCAAATTCCTGTTTCTACATGACTTTGATTCCCTTTTTCCGGAATATAGTGAGGAATATGATATGTACTGCCACAACGATCGTGACAACGATCGTGGACATTGCACAGGCACTTTCAATATAGCCGTCATCGATGAGATGTATGATGGTAATGGAGGCGAGTTGAATCTTTGGAGATACAAGAAAGATAACTGCACTGATGGTCACCATGCTGCGTTCGAAGAAGAAGAGAACGTTGTTCCAGAAGCTGATTCTGCTCAAGGGGAAAATGACCATAATAAAAGATTTCGAAAGATCCGCACCCAGGGAGGTGGATGCTTCGTCAATGGATTTATCGATATTTTTCATGTTGGTCATTGTGGACAGCATTCCAAGCGTGAAATTCGCAACAATGATGTTGAGAATGATGATCGATGCCTTATAGTAGAGCCAGTTCACCTGGACAAAGGCGAGTATGTAGCCGAGGCCCAGAACAAGGCCTGGAATTGCTGCAGGGAGTACGGTTATGAGGTAGAGCAGCTGACTTCCGGCAGGCTTCCTCTTTTCCACAATGTAG
>JAGLSF010000143.1 GCA_023136305.1 Spirochaetota bacterium | reverse complement strand
GGCTGACATACCCATTGAGGAACGGGCCCCTGATGAAGTGATCAGAGGATTCGGCAGGCAGACTGCACCCTCGGATGTACAGGTGTACAACCCGGCCTTCGACGTCACGCCTGCCCGCTATATCAGGGGTATCATAACTGAAAGGGGCATTGTCTCTGCTCCCTACAAAAAGAACATTGCTCGAATCATGCGCTCATGACATCCAAATTCATCATTTTCCTCATTACCATATACGGCTGCCTACTTCTCGGTTACGGTGCCCGTTTCGGCTTTCCGAAGCTTCGTGAAAAGAGCAGGATGCTCACCAGGGCCTTCCTCATATTCCTGACGCCCCTCATCACATTGAACTCCTTCTGGTCTGTGGAACTCAGGGGGTTACAGCTCCTCACCATGCCCCTGATTTCAGTGAGTGTACAGGCCCTCTCCCTTCTCCCCGGTATACTCCTGTCTGGGCTGCTTCATCTGAACAGGAAGGAAAAGGGAAGCTTTGTCGCATGCTCCATGTTTTCCAACACCGGTCCGACTCTGGGCGTTTTCCTCTGCTTCATTCTTTTCGGGGATCAGGGCCTCTACCTTGCAAGCTGGTACATCACCCTCTATTTGCCCTTCTACTACTTCGTGGGATTTTCTCTGATGAGCTCCATAACCGGCGAGGGAGACAACCGGCTTCGGGATGCGTTCCTGGACCTCGTACGCAATCCGGTGAGCATCGTTCCCATTTCCTCCATGTGCATCGGCATGGGACTGAACCTGGCAGATGTGGCACGGCCGGTGCTTCTCAACCTGCTGGTTACCAAATTCCTCGCCTATCTGCTCACCGCCAGTTTTTCCTTCGCCATCGCTCTCGGGCTCAACTTCCACCGCTCCCTCAAGTATGTGAAACACTCTCTGTGGATCTCGCTCATCAAGTTCGTGTACAATCCGCTGATGAGCCTGCTGCTCATGTGGGCCCTCGGTTACTTTCGGATGGCTAACGTACTTCCTCTGCAGGTCGTATTTGTGGAGTCCTTTATGCCCACGGCAATACTTGCGGTTGTTCTATCAAAGATATTCAGACTCAACGAGGACCTGGCCAATGCTGCCTGGATATTGACTACCCTATTGATCGTGCCGGTCATCCCGGCCATCTTCTACATACAGGGCTCTCTGTGATCACTGTAAGGATGGTGTGCAACTAGATGCGGCTTATGAATTATGACAAAGTATATAGCGCTCTTGCTAAATATGCTACAGGTATCGATGCATTACACATCATACCCGTCCCCGACCTCTCCGGCCCCCTGGAGCACACCATCGGGGCATTGAGTAAAGGCCTCATTCCAGCACACTACAGATGGACCGAGGAAAAGACTAAAAGGGCCTATTCCTTTAAAGGTTACCGAGAGTGGGCCCGGAGTATTATCGTTGCGGCAAAATACTACTACACCGACGAGGAGTATCCCGACGAAAGGGGATACATCCGCAGCACACCAACTGCTGTGTCGTCGCCAGGGCACAAGATTCCCCGTGAATTGAGCACAAAGGGTACGGGCCGTCCCTATGGCCGTATTGCCCGCTTCACCTGGCGGAACAACTACCGCTATCTTTACGGGAAGCTTTGGGAGCTTGTAGCCGGGCTCGAGGGGGAACTCGGCATCTCTCTCAGGGCAAAGGTACTTTCCAACTACACCTCCATCCCCGAAAAGATACTCTTCGCATTCTCCGGGCTTGCGGCCTTAGGCAAGAACTGCGTGCTCATCTGCAGGGAGATGGGTTCCTACTTTGTCGTAGGTGAGGTGCTGACCGATCTGCGTATCGACTTCACCGGCTCGAGATTCGAGGAATTGAATGTTCCACGTGAACCAGAATTTACATCGTGCGGGGATTGCACGCGGTGCATCGATGCATGCCCCACCGGTGCACTCATCGAGCAGGGTACGCTAGACATAAACAGATGTTTTCAGTACCTCTCGGAGAACGTCATACCTGTGCCGCAGATCTACCGCCCGATATGGAAAAACAGGCTCTACGGCTGCAGCACCTGCATCGATGTATGCCCCTACAACAGTAGGCTCGAGTCGAATGCCGAGAAGCATTTCGTTGGGTACGTGGGTACGGGTGAGGACCTCATCGACCTGCTCTCTTACAGCCATAACCAGTGGGATGAGCGGTTCAGGGACAATCAGCTCATCATACGCGACCGGCTCGCCATCGTTCAAAACGCGCTTCTCTGCCTCGGAAATTGTCCCCATGAAGGAGCCCTTCCGCTACTGGAAACCTGGCTTTCCCACACATCTCCGGTTATTCGAGCATCAGCGGCATGGGCCCTGGGGAGAATGGACACCGGGGCGAGCAGGAGGGCCCTGGAGAGGCGGCTGCATGATGAAGGAGACGCATATGTCCGGGATGAGATAGGGCGCATTCTCTGATTGCAGCACTCTCGCTGATTGCAGACAGCCCGCGATAGGGGCTAGAAACTGTCCAGAATTTCCCGCAGCTTTTGGGAGAGCTCCGTACTGCTTCTATTATTTTCTTATTCAATTGTAGGGTATTTTTCAAATCTGATTACAGGGGTGAGATTACTCAGGAGGACCTTTTCCAGCGCGTTCCGTCCCTCGTGTCCTCCAGTACAATGCCGCGCTCGAGGAGCGTATCCCGGATCTCGTCAGCACGTGCAAAGTTTCTTTCTGCCCGTACACGGGTCCGCTCCTCGATGAGCTCCTCGATCTCCTCAGGGAGCATCTCCCGTTCAAAGGAAAAGACACCGAGCACTTCATTGATATTCTCAAGGAAGCCGATCACCGAAGCAGCCTCCGAAGGAGTCACGCTCCCCCCATCAATGCTGCAGTTTACCGCTCTTATCAGGTCTGCAATGGATGCGAGTGCCTTCGATATGTTCAGGTCGTCATCGAGCCCTCCTTCAAAACCCTGCTTCGCATTCTCAATGAGATCCTGCATTTCCTCTCCCACCTCTCCTGTCGGCCCTTTTCCGGTGATTTCCGTGAGACGGAGTATAAAATCATTGTACCGCTTCAGGGTGTTTTCCGCGTGCTGCAGGTTCTCCTCGCTGAAGCTCAACGGCGCCCGGTAATGCGCCGACAGGAGGAAGAAGCGTACCGCATGTGGTGTATAGCGCTTGAAAACATCTCGGAGTGTAAAGAAGTTTCCAAGGGACTTGCTCATCTTTTCATCGTTAATGTTGAGAAAACCGTTGTGCAGCCAGTAGCGGGCAAATCCATAGCCCGCACCCCGGGACTGAGCGATCTCATCCTCGTGATGGGGGAATATGAGGTCCTGGCCGCCGCAGTGTATGTCAAACTCCTCTCCCAGATAGCGGGAGCTCATGGCCGAGCATTCGATGTGCCAGCCCGGCCGACCCCTGCCCCACGGGCTGTCCCAGGCCGGCTCCCCGGGCTTCTGGAATTTCCACAGTGCAAAATCGCCGGGATTCCTCTTCGATTCGTCCACCTCGATCCGTGCGCCGCTTCGAAGCTCGTCGAGGGACTGACCGCTCAGAGCGCCGTATCCCTTAAAGCTTGCAATGTCGAAGTACACACCGTCTTCGAGCGTATAGGCGTGCCCATTCTCAAACAGCCGCTCTATGATCATGATAATTTCAGCCATGTGATCAGTGGGTTTCGGTGCATAATCGGGTTCGAGTATGTTCAGCTTTGCGTAGTCCTCTCGGTAGATATGGATGAACTTCCCGGTGAGCTCCTCCACCGTGATCCCCTCCTGCCTGGCGCGTTCGATGGTTTTGTCGTCGATATCGGTCCAATTTCGCACAAAGGTCACCCGGTACCCCCTGTAGATGAAATAACGCCTGAGAAGATCGAAGACGATTGCCGAACGCCCGTGCCCGAGATGCCCGTAATCGTAAACCGTCGGGCCGCAGAGATAGATGCCGACCTCCTGTTTCCTGATCGGCTGGAAGGCAACCTTCTTCTTTTGCAGCGTATCGTAGAGTTTCATAGGTCCTCACTGCTCCCGGGCTTTATTGACTGTGAATTTATTAAAAGATATATTAGCTGCAAAGAAAAAGAGCATGAACATACCATAGATGGAGCACTCACCTTGCAGAACATCATCATACAATATGCGAAAGATATGTGTGCGGGAAGGCTCGCGAGAGGGTTTGACCATGTGAACAGGGTCTATCACCTCGCAAAGCAGCTCGAGGATGCATACGACGACGAGGTGCTGTATGCCGCCACCTACCTCCACGACATCATACTCACAGAACCCCATCAGCTCCAGTCAGCGGAGAAGGCCGAGGCCGTTCTGCATGAGGTCGGTTTCAAACCCGTGAAGATCGCCCAGGTCAAGGAGGCGATCCTCAACCACATACCCGAGGGGAACCCGAAATCCACAGAGGGGAAAATGCTTCATGACGCCGATATACTCGATTCCCTGGGCATGTCGGGCATCACCAGGCTCGCCATCGGTGCCTTTTTCTGGAAGGGCGCCAAAAGCCTCGTGGATGTGCTAAGTCACATTCGGGAGTACAAGGAACGGGCTGAGAGCCATCTCATACTCGAGAGAAGCCGGAATCTTGCGCGGGAGAGGATCCTCTTCATGGAAAAGGCGCTCGAGCAGCTCGACAGAGAGATCTCGATTGTGGAACTGACCTAGAATCAGGGCATAGTGTTTGCTATGACCTCGCCGAGAGACCTTCCCACCTGCGTGAAGGCATTCAGCCGTGCAGCTTCCCGTGAACTCCCGGTTCCGCTGCGCTGTATCTGCCAGGTCCTGATGATTTCATCGGTTTCACGGTCGAGGAGTGCTGCTTCGGCGGTTACCCGTGCCATTTCATAGCCTGAAACGGTGTCGTACTCCACGACCTGTGCAGTGCCGAATATGATGCGCCTGGTCCCCTTTGCTGCACGGGCATCAAGTTCCTGCCACACCTCCCCCTGTTCCTTGCCATCGAGGGAACCCGGTTTTATGTCGATCACACGCACGGCAAACTGCTTTTCGAAGAGCACCTCGTAAAAAGCCGGTGCCGTCACGGGCTTGACGAGGACACTGCCGTCTTCATCGTACTGCAGGAAATAAACGGCTGTTCTTATCTCACGTGCCCTGGTGTCTGAGGCGAAGAGAAAGGTTGTCCTCTTCGAAGCCAGTACATTCTCAAAGGACTCGATACTTTCACGGTACCTGGAGGGTGTGGCCCTGAGCGAGCCGAGATAGGTGGAAAGATCGATCCGCGCATCCACACGGTTCTCCCTGCTGACCTCATAGACCATGCCGACTGCATACTCTGCCGTGCCCTCCTGATCGGTCACCGCCGATGAAACCATCCACTTATACCCGGCTGACCTTGCCTTGGGAACACGGTATGAGAAACGAACCGGCACGTTGGGGATGGAGACCTCCCGCTCACCCTCGAGATAGTAAAGCCGCAAACCCAGAGGCCCATCCAGGGGATTTCCCACCCAGCCGAGCTGATCTTCACCCGTCTTATGGGCTCTGACTTTCAGCAGGAGTTCACTGGCCCGTATCATGTTTCGGTCGAAATACACATCACCTTCATCGATCTTGAGGGCCGCAACACAGGCACTGAGATGCGCCGAGACCGCATCAACGAGCTGTCCCTGGGATTCGTACTGTGCCGCGAGTTCCTCGAAGTGCTGCACCTCGCCGTACTTGAGCTGGATGATCTCAGCCAGCCGCTCCTGTTCAAGCTCGATCTCAGCTTTGGCATACTTCAACAGGAGCCAC
>JAGLSF010000142.1 GCA_023136305.1 Spirochaetota bacterium | reverse complement strand
GGGTTACGCATGTTCGAACGTTGGCAACTCCATTTACTTCCATGACACAGTCAGTGCACCGGCCAATGGCGCAGAATACGCCTCTCGGCTCATGTTTTTTCGATGTATATCGAAAGACTTTGATGCCCGCAGCAACGAGGGCTGATGCAATCATCTCACCCTCGAAAGCCTTTATCTTTTTACCGTCTACGGTAATTGTTACCTGAGCGGTGATGACTGCCTTGCCCAGAACGGGATGATTCTCTATCCTCACCTTATGCTCCTCCTGTCAGAAAATCATGGCATACCGTTAAGTCATAGGGCTGCGGCCATTTCACCTTTGGCTTTCCAATGAACCTCCCCGGGTCCATTCGCTCAATGGGTAGGGACGGCTTTTCATTACAGATGCATTCAGAGATCACCTTTCCAGAGATAGCGGCCCACGACATTCCGGCAGCATAGCCAACCGCCATATACAATCCCTTGATGCCAGGCATCGGGCCTATTGAGGGCATACCATCCGGTGTAAACGCCATGGTCCCTACCCAGGATCGTATGACGGACACATCATTCAGCGATGGAAAAACTGCACTGATGTATGACATGACCCGCAGCACCTCGTCCGCGTAAATCCTCTCATCATAGTAATCGTAATCAGGAGGACGGGCAGGTCCTGGACCTCCAAGATTATAGTTCCCGCTCGCGGTCTGCGTGGCTCCATAGGCAAAATCCCCGTTGCAGAGCATTTCAAAGGGTTGTGGTGGAAGATCCGGTAACCTTTCGGTTACCATCGCAAGCTCTCGAACAGGAATGACTTCTGTGTCATCGGTAAGCTGCGATGCCCAGCCATTGGTTGCATTTACCACAAATTCCGATTCAATTATTCCATCCGTTAACTTCACACCCTGAACCTCATTGTTTCTCGTGATAATTTCATCTACCTTCGTATGGGTGAGGATCTCCGCACCAAGCTTTCGGGCTTCCACGGCCTGGGCACGGGCCAGAAAAAAGGGATTGAGGTTCCCGTCGGATCTGCGCAGTCTCGATCCAAATATCAGCTCAGGATTGAGGTTCGGCATGACCTCGAGGGTCTCCTTTTTATCCAGCAGTTCTATCTCGTCATCTCCAAGTGACCTCTGTATTTCGAGCAGCTTCTTGAGATCATCGTATTCCTTCTCATCAATTGCAATGTCCAGACAGCCCACCTGCTGAAACTCGAAATCAACTTCAAAGTTTTGCTGATACTCCTTCATAATTTCAGTATTTGCCCGCGTGAATATGAGCCGGTAATCGGTCTTCTCAATATTTAAAAACCGGCCGTAGCAGTGAACAACCATCCCTCCGCATCTTCCCGTAGCCCCCGACGCGATATTCTTCTTCTCGCAGAGAACAACCTTCTTTCCCTTTAATGCCAGGTTGTATGCCGTTGCTGTACCCACTGCACCTCCTCCTATCACAACGGCATCCGCTTTTTTCAACACTTTGCCCATCATGATTCCTTTTCCTTCAGCATGGGAACCAATTGCCTTATCGGTGTGGCCCGATCCTTCACCCGGGGTAGACCTTCATCTGCTCTGTGAGGGTTTGGCAGCCCTCATTGTCACCATCTTCCACTGCCTGTATCATGCGAGTCAAGACATCCGCGTTCGGCATAGGGCCTCTCTCCTTGGATCCTTATCCCCGAAAAAAATTGATAACCTTTCCAAAAAACATGGTAAAATAACGGAAAAATCGCCAAATTATTGGTAAGGTTTTCAACACTATTTGAATGGACTGGACATGTCAAGCCATTTTTTGTTATTTTTATTTGTATTGACCCGATTGCAACATCTCTTATTTTACACTGTGGGACAGACAAATGAAGAAAAGGGTCACGATACAGCATATCGCGGAAATCGCCGGAGTATCGATTTCAACGGTATCAAGAGCCCTTCGCGAGGATTCCACGGCCAACGAAAAAACTGCCAGCAGAATCATCGAGATCGCAAATCAGGTCGGTTACTACCCGAACCTTCTCGCCAAAGGCTTACGGCAGAACAAAACCTTCAACATCGGTATAATCTTCAATGACCTGAACAATCCCTTCTACACTGAAATATTGAGTGAAATAGGCATCGTACTGAATGAAAAGAAGTATTCCTCATTCATCTGCTACTCCCACTACAATCTGGATCAGGAACGACAGAATATCATATTACTCCTTGCTAAAAAGGTCGACGGGATCATCATATCACCTATAGATGAAAAGAGTGAGAATATAAAGATACTCGCTCAGAACAATGTGGAAGCAATAATCATTGACAGTTTTCCCTACTTCAAGAATCACAGCTATGTCTATTCGAACCATCGCATGGGTGTTGAACTTGCAACTGAATACCTCATAAAAAACGGTCACAGGACTATTCTGTTGATAACGGCACCTGCTCAAGAGAAGATCAAAGCCACTCATTTTATTAAAGGCTATATTCATACACTGAAAAAACATAAAATACCGGTACGCGAAGAGCTTATCATACAATCTGAAGAATTATCTATAGAAAGCGGTTATGAAACATTCAAAAAACTACTTACAGAAAACATCAAGGGAAAGAACATCGATTTTACCGGCATAGTAACTATCAGTGATCTGCTTGCAATCGGGATATACAAGGTGGCTAACGAGCTTGGATTCAGCATCCCCGGGAATTACAGCATTATCGGGTACGACAATATCGAGGTTACAAGTGCACTCACACCTCCCCTCACCACGATTCATCAACCAAGAAAGAGAATCGGAAGGGAGAGTATTTTACTCCTCCTGAACAATATCGAGCATGAAGAAGCAGTTGTAAAGAATATCTCCTTCGAACCCCATCTTGTTGTTCGAGGATCGGTACGAAACATCAACTGAAACAGAAATGTGGAACAGGAGGATGGCATAATGGGAAAACGCACAAATAATATAGTTGTTGTTGCTTCATTTATGATGGACCTGACCACGAAATTGAAAAGACTGCCCCTTCGCGGCGAAACGGTGTTCGGTGATGAGTTCAAGAGCGGGGCAGGCGGGAAAGGTTCCAATCAGGCAGTATGCGCAAAGCGGCTTGGGGCCGAGGTTTCAGTCATCGTAAAAATCGGAAATGATATGTTCGGCAAGGCGGCGTACAGTAATTTCGAGAAAGAGGGTTTCGATACAGACCTCATCTTCATCGATGATGAGCACCCAACCGGGGTTGCGCCCATATTCGTGGAAGATTCGGGCGAGAACATCATCGCCATAGTACCCGGTGCAAACAGCCATCTCACACCCCAGGATGTGGCAAAAGGTGAAGAACGGATTAAGGTGGCCGACATACTGCTCACGAATTTCGAAATACCGCTCGAAACATCACTCTATGCATTGAAAAAGGCAAAGGAACTGGGGCTCACCACCATACTGAACCCAGCGCCTGCGCCGACGAAAGCCGTGGACAGCGAGCTCTTTACCTATGTCGATATTCTCACGCCCAATGAGACCGAGGCAAGGGGGCTGCTCGGCAAGATCGACTCGAGCATGGAAATCGAGGAAAGCGCCTCTGAACTTCTCGAGAAGGGGGTGGGAACCGTGGTCATGACTCTCGGGGAGAAGGGCGCTTTCTACATGAACGGTGACGAAAAGGGTCATGTTCCGGCTTTCAGGGTCGACACCATCGATGCAACGGGTGCTGGCGACGCATTCAACGGCGCCCTTGCGGTTTCTCTTGCGGAGGGGAACGGGATTCAGGAATCGATTCAGTTTGCAAACCGGGTAGCCGCTCTGAGTACGACCAGGTTCGGCACTGCTCCGGCCATGCCCTTCAGACATGAGATCGAGCAGATTGGGTGATACAACACCTTTTCAATATTGCATTGATTAACAATAGGGCATGTGTAGATGTGCGAAGTGTCACATACACATGCGTACACTCACATAAGGAGGAACATCTATGCCTTTAGTAGAACGGGAGTTCAAGATCGGTCTGCTCGTTACTGCCCTTCTGGAAGACAAGTTCAACAAGACAGGTCATATGCGGGGCGAGGCTCGCAGGGTCACGGGGCTTTACGAGGAGAAACTGAAACAATTCGGTAAAGTCGTTAATCCGGGCTTTTTCGAATACGAAGACGAAGCGATTAAGGCCGCCTCGATACTGAAAAAGGAAGAGGTCGATGCCATTGTGTTCGTCGAGCTTGCCTATCAGAAGGGACTCATTCCCATGCGTGCCCTGCTCCAGTTCGATATACCCATCATCATCTGGAACAGCCAGCTCGTGGATGAGTTCGGCGAGGATGCCGATTTCGATCTTATCATGGTCAACTCGGGTATGGCAGGCCTGCCGGAGGTAACAAGCTCACTGATCAGGGCCGGAAGAAGATTCTGGGTCGTGACGGGCAGTATCAATGACAAGGAAGCACTACAGAAAATAGATGAGTATCTCAAGGCTGCCCGTGCGGTAAGCCGGCTTAAAAACTCAAGAATCGGTATCATCGGTCACCCCTACGAGGGCATGACTGATCTCATGCAGGACAACTTCGCAATTATGGAGCAGTTCGGCACGAGCTCATGGCCTATCGATCATGATGAGATCATCGACGCTTTTTTGGAGACCTCTGAGAATGAGGGCGGTCGTCTCATTGAAGAGGAAAAGGAGAGGGGAAGAAAGATTGAGGTCGATGATGCCATGATGCTGCGGTCGGCACGACTTGCACTAGCCCTTGAAAAGGTCGTGAAGGGCTACTCCCTCGATGCCGTTGCCGAGTTCGACCAGGTCTGGCTTTCCGATGAACGGGTCGGTATCATCCCCTTTTACGGAACATCGAGAATGGTTGAGAATCATGTGCCCTTTACCTGCGAAGCCGATGTGCTCCGTGCCATGGCCATGCTCGTGCTCGAAGAGGTCGCCGGGCATGCTACCTTCCTCGAGCACTACATTCTGGACTACAAGCGCGACCAGATGTTCAACTCACATGACGGGCACGGCAATCCCGGTCTTGCAGACCCGAAGAACGAGGTGCGAATCGTTCCGACCATATACTACGAGGGAGTGCACGGGTTCGGCGCATCCTTCAACTACTCATACAGGCCCGGGGAATTTACCCTATTCTCCTTCGGCAATATCGGTGAGGGAAGGTTCCAGTTCATCGCCTCGGAGGGACAGAACCTGGAGATGAAACCCCGGGATATAGCTGCGCCCCAGACCTTCTTCAAGTGGGGCGGCGGAGACATCAAGTTGTTCGCAGAGGAATGGCTCTACGCTGCACCGTCTCATCATCATACGGGTGCCTATGGAAACCTGAACGGTGTCCTCAGCAAAGTTGCCGATATGCTCGGTGTGGAATGCGTCATCATATGATCCAGGAAGCAGGTTGGAGATAGTGCTGGTCGAAACGGAAACAAAGTTAAGTATATACATTAATTTTATAATACACAGTGGAGGAAAAAGATGGCTGGAAAAGAAATTCGGATGGGAAGGCTTCTGAGCAGGGGCAAAGTGGTGATCGTTGCGGCGGACCACGGATCCTACATGGGACCCTTTGCGGGTATCGATGAGCTGCCGAAGCAGATACATGCATTTAAGAAGGCGGACGCTTTACTGCTCATGCCCGGCATGGTGCAGCAGTGCAGGAAGGTCTTTGCGGACCGTAATGCGCCCCTCTGCATCATTCGCGTCAACTATGCCACTCACTATGTCAAGGCATATGAATATGAGAGGGGATACAACGAACGACTCATATCGGTGAAGCATGCCGTGTCACTGGGAGCGGATATTGTGATTGCATCCGTCCTCTTCAGCGGTGA
>JAGLSF010000141.1 GCA_023136305.1 Spirochaetota bacterium | reverse complement strand
TGCTACTTTAAACAATTTTGGAATAGTATAAGTACAAGCAGTGATATGAAGCCCGCGCCGTCATTCCTTTTTTCCTTGACTCGCGTGAATTGAAATCCCATATTGTCAGAGAATATCTGACATATGTCAGATAATTACAATTATATAAGGGAAAGTATCTGACGAAACAAAGTACAAAGGAGGTGATAAGTTATGCTAGAACCGTTACTGGGCTCAACCAACGCCGAGAGGGTACTTATATTTATTCTGGTAAGAAAAGAAGGGTACATCAGGGAAATAGCGAGGTTCTTTGGTTGTGATCCTGACTCAATCCAGAAGCAGCTAGCAAAACTTGAAGCAGGTGGAGTTTTGGTCAGCAACCCGGCAGGCAGAACTCGCCTCTATTCTTTTAATCCGAGGTATCCATTTCTCAAGGAATTGAAGGCACTGCTAGAGAAGGCGCTTACCTTCTATACACAGGAGGAACAGGGGCAGCTTCTGATGAACAGGCGAAGGCCTCGGCGGAGCGGTAAACCACTATGAAATCTATCAAAGAGATGACAAACGCAGAACTTGCAGCATTTGTTGAATCACACCTGAGAAATGAGGGGATTGACGTCGTTCTCTCCGGTGGTGCATGTGTTTCAATCTACAGCAGTAACAGGTATGTCTCAATGGACCTTGATCTGATTAACACCCGTTTCACAAAAAGACGCAGAATACGCGATGCAATGAGGGAGATCGGTTTTTCAGAAGAAGGCAAATATTTCAAGCACCCGGATACTGAGTACTTTATTGAGTTTCCTGGCGGCCCCCTGTCTGTTGGCAATGAACCGGTAAAGGAGATAGTCGAACATGAACTCGATACCGGGACACTTAGAATGCTTTCACCTACTGACTGTGTGAAAGACAGATTAGCCGGTTACTATTATTGGGATGATCTTCAGTGTCTAGATCAGGTTGTCCTGGTTGCCAGCTCGAATGAAATCAACATGGAAGAGATTGAGAGATGGTCAAAGGTTGAAGGAAAGCTTGAAGAATTTAACTCTATCAAGGGACGTATAACAGGTAGAAATAAATAAGCAAATCGAGCAAGGCATATCGTGCAGAGAATAATAAATTGTCATGGATAAAGAGAGTTGCAAAAGCATTAGGGAAAAAATAAGAGTCGAAATTAGAGGATGAGAGCAGGATTTATGGAAAGTGCGCAACTTCAATACGAATGCGGTGAGGATATGCCATTGCCGGTTGTTAATTCTCCTGGCTACAGCAATCGATTTCAAGGATAGTATGAAACAATTTATTGATTGTCCAGGAATTCATTCAGTTGCTGTAGAGCTTCCCTGGCCCTTACAGAATCCGGATTCAGCTGTAAGGTTTTTTCCAATTCAGCCCTGCTCTCATCGTAATTAGCTGTACGGGCAAAGAGAGAGGCAAGGTTGAAGTGATACTGGTAGTTGTCCGGATCGTAGAGTAAGGCCTCTTCTACAGCTCGTATTGCGCTGTTGTAGTCCCCGAGTTTGCTGTAGCACATTCCTATGAAATTGTGGGTTTCCGCTGAGTCTGGTTTTATCTCTGCGGCTTTCATGTACAGCCCGAGCGCCTCGCGTATCTTGGCTTCCTTATAGCTTTCTTCAGCCCTTATCAGAAGTTTATTTATGTAAGTCTGGGTGGTATAGTCCAGCAGATAGCGGGTATTATCATCATCCGGGTATATCTCGAGGGACTTCCTGAGCTCCGCAATTGATTCGTCGAATAGATACATTTTATAGTAGATTTGACCCTGTATCAGGTGTTCAGTGGCCTCGTAAATGGTTGATAACTCTGCAGCAACCTGTCTCATGTTCCGGACATTTGTCAGGTAATCCGTAACTCTCTGATGGCTTCCCTTGAGTGCTTCAACCGCATCAATACCGATGTCGTTGACTGACCGAACAGACATGAACTCCAGCCTCGGGCGGTCGTCGCTGGTAATACCGGCGCCGGCAGCGAATTCCGCGAGGCTTTTTTCATCCATCCAAAAGGAGTCCAGTATGACCAGTGGATTGGTCATATCCACAGTTGCCAGATCATCCATGACCCCATCCCTGCCCATCCCTTTCAGAAATAGTTCGAAGTCAATGGCTACCGGGGTTTTTGACCCCAGGAGAATGACAAAGTTGTCGGTATATTTGAACCAGAGCGTTGCATGAGGAAACACCTGCACAAAGGTGCTGATGATCACCTTGAATGCTTCCAATGACAATCCATGGGTAGGTACCCATTGACTGATGATGCCGGTATCCGTTAATCTCTGGCGGCATAGCTCATAAAAATCGATTCCGTAGAACCCGGCACTGTTCGAGCTTATGCCAGGATGAATGATTCCCACTGAGATCAGATCGTATCTGTCCTCATTGGTCAGCAGGTAGTTACGGCCGTCGTCTATGGTGATGTTGAACAGTTCGTTGTTCAGGATGTCGCGGTTTACATCTTTGAAATAGTGATTTGCTTCCACTGCCCCCCGGGAGATCTCGACCGCATCAACCTGCACTCCATGCGTGGTGATCGAATGGGAAG
Source organism: Spirochaetota bacterium (assembly GCA_023136305.1). Taxonomy (GTDB): domain Bacteria; phylum Spirochaetota; class B62-G9; order B62-G9; family DRHN01; genus JAGLSF01. Next base: position 3,249 of record JAGLSF010000141.1, on the reverse strand, counting down.
TTTCACCCATCCCAAACCCGACAACAAGCGCCTTCTTCGGATTGTCCATGAGCAGCAGTGGAACATGCACGATCATTTTATGCGAGGGCATGTCGAATCGGGATGTGTCGGCTGCCAGACCGGAATCGACGTAAAGCCTTCTTCCGATACCCGGAATATCGATGACCGAAACCGAGGCATAGGCGTCCTCTGCATAGTGCAGCAACCTGTTGTCAGGGTCGTTCATGATGTAGCTGTAAAGGACGAGTGGTCGGTCGAATGGTAGAAACAGCAGAGTAGCAATGATGAGGGGGATCAAACCCACTGTTATGAATTTCACGAATATGTATTTGAAATTCGAAAAGAACAGCACGGCCCCGCCAATGAGGATGTTTATGATAATGATTATCTTGAAGGAAGGGGCAATACCGATGAGGGGAATGAAAACAAATCCGGTTAAAAGGGCACCAAGAATCGAGCCAATTGTATTGAATGCATATATCTTTCCGACCGACTGGCCGATTTTGTAATTCTCCCCGGAATACACCTGCACGGCAAGCGGGAATGCACCGCCCATGAACAGTGTCGGAATAATCATCAGCCCTATTGTTACGGCATACCCGGATAGGACGAATGAGAAGAGATTCTGACCTAGATTGAAAAACAGATCTTGCTTATAGCTGTACAGTTCTGGAATGAGAATGAAATTGAGGAGTGTCGTCACTCCGATACACACCTCGAGAATACCGAGCAGGAGAAGGGGCCTCTCTATTTTCTGCAGCAATCTCGAGATAATGAGGCTCCCCAATCCGATGCCGAGAAGAAAAACGGACAGCATGGTGCCGAATGCATAGGTGCCTGTACCGAGAAAAAAGACGAGCTCCCGTGTCCAGAGAACTTCCAGCGAGAGAGCACAGAACCCTGAAACCCCGTATACCAGGAGCACCAGCCGCGCGTTGAATGGCAGGCGTCTGAGTGTATCGAGATTTGTATCAACATCCCTGGATTTGGTCGAATAGTCTCCAGTGTCCATCAGGAACAGAATGGCACTGCCAATTGCAATATTCACCAGTGCAGCGAAAAAAGAGCTGTACCGGAGTCCAATTTTCTCAATGCTTATGAACGTGGCAACAATTACACCGCACACCGCACCCATTGTATTGATGGTGTACAGATAACCGATGGAACTGCCAGCCCTGCGTCTATCCCCGGACAGACCTTTGCTCAGGGAAGGCAGAGTCGCGCCCATCAGGGAAGTTGGTATGAGAAGAAGGCAGGTTACAATGATGAAACGAAGCACCGTGTAGAGGACTCTCGATGGAGAGAGAACAGTATGGATGAACCGGGAGAGCCCGTTCATCTGAACAAAGACAACGGGAAGTATAATAGCACATAGACCAATACCGAGTTCGCATATGCCGTAAAACCTGACAGGGTTTTGCATTCGCTCGACTGCTCTGCCCCCGAAAAAACTACCGATCGATAGCCCCACCATATAGGCAACCAGTATGGTTGATGATGCGTATACGGTGCTTCCGAATATCAGACTCAAGAAGCGTGCCCACACGGCCTCGTAGATGAGTCCCGTGAGCCCTGAGAAGAAGAAAAGGGTCAAGATAGTATGGTATTTATTTTTGTAGAGCATGTACCTTTGATCACTGTCCTGAAATCGTCATGTGAAGGTAGAGATCTAACATGGAAGTCTAGATTGAAGACCTATTATCCCTTGATTCCGGTCAAGGTGATTCCCTGTATAAATGTTCGTTGTACAAAGAAAAATACGATAATAACCGGCAAACTCATTTGAATTGCACTGGCCATGAGTCTGGGCCAGGAAGAAAATCTCGCGGCGGCAAAATCATAGATGCCGAGGGCCAGGGTGTATTTTTCCTGGGAGTTGATGTACACGAGCGGTTCGAGAAAGTCGTTCCAAACTGCAACGAAGCAAAATAGTACAACCGCTGCGAGCCCCGGTTTCACCAGGGGGAGCATGATTCTATAGAACACCTGCAACTCATTACACCCATCGATCTTTGCAGCATCTTCGAGGTCTTTCGGGAGTGTCATAAAAAATTGTCGCATGAGGAATATGTAGAAGGCGCCGGAAAACCCCAGGAATCCGGGCCAGGTGAGGGGTTTAAATGTACCCACCCAGTGTATCTTTGAATACATGACAAAGAGTGGTATGAGTATCACCTGAAAGGGAACCATCATGGTCGCAAGCATTATATAAAAAAAAATGTCTCGCCCCTTCCAGCGTATTCTTGAAAAACCGTAGGCTGTGAAAGTAGAGCAGAAAAGTATCCCGGATGTCCAAACGATAGCGATGTACACCGTATTCCAAAGATACCTGAAGTACGGTATCATGGTTGCCGCCTCTACGTAATTGATTAAGTGCCATATCTCCGGGAGTATCTTTGGAGGATAGACGAATACCTCTTCTGTGGGTTTAAATGATGTTATAATCATCCAGAAAAAGGGAAATCCGAAGGCCGCTGCAAGTATTATCAGTACCACGGATGCCGAGGCTCTGTTTATCGCCTTCTTTTTTGTCTGTTTCAGTGGCATTGGTGATTATTCTCCTCCATAAAAAACCCATGTTTTCGATGTCTTGAAAACAAACAGTGTAACCAAAATAATGGCAACGAATAGCAGCCATGCCATTGCACAGGCGTACCCCATGTTGAAGAATTTAAATGCCTGCTTGTACAGATAGAGATTGTACATCAGCATTGAATCCATTGGGCGGCCCGTTCCTTTGGATATGATGAAGGGTTGGGTGAAAAATTGAAAAGCATGTATAAGGCCCATAACCAGATTGAAGAGAATAACGTTTGAAATCATCGGAAGAGTGATGTTTTTAATCTTCTGAAACCAGTTTGCTCCATCGAGGTCGGCAACTTCATACAGGGTTTCGGGAATATCCTGCAAACCTGCCAGATAGATGATAATAGCCTGTCCCGAAGCCCAGGTTGCCATGATAATCAATCCGGGTTTGGACCACCCCGGCACCTGGAACCAGCCTGGGGGATTATTGACCCCCAACAGACTGAAGAAGTAATTAACAATGCCGAACTTCGGATTGAGTATCCATTTCCACAGGATGGCATGTGCCGCAAAGGGTACTATGACCGGCAGGAAGAAGATCGTCCTATAGAAAGCCATTCCCCTTATTCTGGTATTGAGAAGCAGTGCAATAACAACCCCGGTCACGATGCCAAGGGGTAGGGAAATCCCCGCGTAATAGAGGGTATTTTTTATGGATTTGAT
>JAGLSF010000140.1 GCA_023136305.1 Spirochaetota bacterium | reverse complement strand
CAATGATATCGCTGCCATGGGAGGAAAGCCGCAGTGGTTTCTGGTCACCATGCTTCTGCCTGAGGAGGGGACCACGACGACCATGATCGAAACGATCATGCACGATCTGCAGGACTCCTGTGCGGAGCTCGGTATTTCGCTCATCGGCGGCCACACGGAAGTCACGCGGGGCTTGTACCAGCCCATTCTCTCGGGTACCATGCTCGGTGAAGCCGAAAAGGTGAAGCTCATCCGGAACAGCTGCATAGGTGAGGGGGACCTTCTCTACATCACCAAGGGCGTGGCGATCGAGGCGACATCCATCATAGCCCGTGAAAAGAGGGACGAGGTGGTGGCGCAGTTCGGGAAGGATTTCTACAGGCGCTGCCTGCACTTTATAGAGGAACCCGGTATCAGTGTCATGGCCGATGCCCATCGCATACTTGACGCGAAAGGGGCGCCTCGTATAACGGGCATGCACGACCCCACAGAGGGAGGCGTGCTCATGGGTGCCTGTGAGATGGCAGCTGCTGCCGGTACAGGCCTTGCCCTCGACACCGCAACGGTGCCGGTGTTCGATGAGACCAGGCTCCTCTGCGATTATTTCAGCCTGTCACCCTTTGGGCTTATTGCTTCTGGCGCGCTCCTGGTCGCGGTCGATCCCGTCGACAGGGAGAGGCTGGAATCTCTCTTCGACGAAAAGGGCATTTCCCTGATCGGTGAGTTTTTGGGAAAGGGTGAGGGGACATATCTGGTCGACACCGGGAAGAGACTCCCCTTTCAGCCCTCGGCGAGGGATGAGATCAACAGGCTTTTCGAGTAGCATCAGGGAACCGTCTCAGTTACGAAACACTGAACACCACGTTTTTGCAGTTTTTCCATTGTACGCCTCATCGCCTGTTTGTCGCTGAAAATGCCGAATACCGAGAGGCCTGAACCGGCAAGAAGCGCACCAAGCGCCCCCTCTTCGGCCATGGTTTTCTTTATTTTTCCGATTATGGGAAAGCGGCGCTCGATGGGCAGCTCGAAATCGTTGTGGAGGTTTTGGGCTATGCCGTGAAGGTCCCTATTTTCAATACTCTCCAGCAGTCTCTCATACCCTTCAAGGGCTTTTCCCATCTCATCCTCCCTGAGAAGGGAGTATGCCCAGCCGGTGGAGGGTTTCTTCTCTGAGGGTGTGGCGATGAGAAGGTTGAGCGGAGGCAGGGAGAAGGGGAGCCGTTCCACCTGCTCCCCAATGCCTGATACCGTGCAGAGACCTCCCACCACGCAGTAGCATACGTCCATGCCGAGCATCTGTGCGATTCTGTTTTTCTCTCCGGGCGTGATCTTGAGCCCTGCGTGGGCGGCCATACCGTTGATAACAGCAGCGGCGTCTGCTGATCCTCCACCGAGACCTGCTCTGAGGGGTATGCGCTTTTCGATACGAAGCGTTATACCGCCCCCCAGGCTGTAGCGTTCCATCAGGATCCGTGCTGCCCTGCAGGCAAGGTTTTCCTCAAAGTCAACGATATGGTTGTTCAACCGGATGCCGGGTGTATCTGACGAGTTGATTATCAGGCGGTCTGAAAGCGCTACCTGTGTATTGATGAACCGGACCTGATAGTATCCGTGCCTTCTCCGTTGGGGCAGCACGTTGAGGTGCAGGTTGATTTTGGCCCGGGCGTTTAAAATAAAATTTTCCATATTGTTGATTAATTGATACATTATGGTAAATTATTCTTTGAAGGACATAATAGGGAATATTCTGCTTCCGAATAATCACCACAAGGATATGTGAATGAATATAGCAATAATATGTGCCGGCGGAAACGGTGAGCGAATGCACACCAAGGAGAGCAAGATCTTTCTAAAGGTCAACGGCAAGCCGGTCATCTACTATACACTGAAGACTCTGGCCGATTACGATAAGATCGACGCTATTATGGTGACCGCACGGGATGTGGACATACCGAGAGTGAAAGAGCTCATCGACAGGGACGGTATTGACAAGGTCATATCCATCAATGAGGCGCTGGATACGCGACAGGAATCCACCTACAAGGCGCTCATGCATCTCAAGCACATGAACCTCCCAAGTGAGTCCTATGTTCTCATTCACAACGCGGTCAATCCCTTCGTCAGACACGCTGAACTTGACAACTGCCTCGAGGCAGCCCGAGAGCACGGCGCGAGCCTGCTCGGCTTCGAGGCTTCTGACACGGTGAAGGTGGTCAATGCCGGGGGTTTCATTGATCACACGCCGAACCGCAGCACGGTTTGGATCGCGCAGACACCTCAGATCATCCGCTACGACATCGCACTCAAGGCCTTTGAGGCAGCGTCCAAGAGAGGGCTCATCGCCACCGATGATACAACTCTTGTTGAGGCCATTCACGAACGGGTGAAGTTCGTGGAATGCTCGAGAGAGAACTTCAAGATTACCTACCCTCAGGACATGGAGCTCGCCCGCCGCATTCATGCGAAACGCATGAAGGAGAAAAGTGCTTGGTACGCATAGGCTTCGGTACCGACAGCCACCGATTTGACAACTCCGGTATGAAACCACTCGTCCTTGGCGGTATTAGGGTCGATGAGAAGGGTGGTCTCGAAGCCAACTCCGACGGTGATGTTATCCTCCACGCTCTCTTCAATGCTATAAGTCAGGCTTGCGGCGGCCATTCGCTCGGCTATTACGCAGACCCCCTTTTCGAAAAAGGCATCACCGATTCGACAGAATACTTGAAAATTGCGCTCGGTATGGTGAAAGAAATTGGATACCGGGTGCACAACATCGGCATCATGGTGGAGGCGGCGAAGCCGCGTATTCCGGTGGACAGGGTCGAGGAGATGAAGCGCTCCATCGCTAGTCTTGCCGGTGTGGGGGATGGGGATGTGGGCATTACCTTCACCTCGGGCGAGGGCCTTACCTCCTTCGGACGGGGGGAAGGTGTGCTCGCACAGGCTGTGGTGAGCCTTTTGAAAAGGTAGTGGCCTTCACGTGATAGGGTAAGGTACCCGCTTGCATGGATGCCCGACTTCCGGTTATCAGGAACAGAGATCGTGTCCCTCCTGAAGAGTATTCACATAAAGGGTCTTGTACTTACCAGCAACCTCTTTCTTGCTCCTCTCGCAGGTGTGGGAGACAATGCGTACCGGATTCTCGGCCGGCGCTTCGGCGCGGGGCTTACCTTTTCTGAAATGGTCAGTGCAAACGGCATAGTTCGGGGCAACCTCAAGACTCATGAGCTCATGCACATCAGCGAAGGGGAAAAGCCTCTGGGCATACAGCTCTTCGGGTCTGACCCCGCGATCATGTCTGAAGCGGCAGGGATTGCATCGGGGCATGGACCCGACCTCATCGATATAAACGGCGGCTGCTCGGTGAGGAAGGTGCTCAGAACCGGGGCGGGCGCAGCACTTCTGGCCGACCCTGAGCATCTCTATCGTATCGTGCACGCCTGTGTCAACGCGTCGCCCCTTCCGGTCAGTGTCAAGATACGGCTCGGGCTTCGTGAAGAGAGCATTAATGTCGTCGAAAATGGACTGGCTGCAGAGGAGGCAGGCGCTTCGCTACTGACCCTTCATCCGCGGACTGCGGCCGCGAAGTACGACGGACATGCACGGTGGGAGTACATTGCGCGGGTAAAGGAAGTGCTCTCAATACCGGTGTGCGGAAACGGCGGCATCAGAGGGGCCGGGGATGCAGTTGCCATGATGGAGGAGACAGGCTGTGATGCGGTGATGGTCGGCCGCGGCGCCCTGGGAAATCCCTGGCTTCTCGAGGATATTGTCCATGCCTTCGAATCCTATCCCGATGGGGTAGAAAGGGAAGGGCTGCCGGCAGAAACACGAATCGGGCTGGCGCTCGAACATCTGGACCTTGCCATCAGCTTCAAGGGTGAGCGGAGGGCCGTACGTGATATGAAGAGGCATCTGCACCGCTACATCAGGGGTATGCGCGATGCGGCGTCGGTACGGGAGCGTCTCTTCAGGGCTGATAGTGCTGAGGACATCAGGGCGCAGCTTCGGGCGCTTGAGCGCTGAATGGTTTTGTTGTGCATGGGCGTGGCGTGCCTCACACCCCATCTGATCCGATTTTTATGTTGTTTTCCTTTCCCATCCCATTATAGTATTCCTCAGAGACGCGTATAAATCTTCTTAGAGGTGGATAGCACAATGATGTACAGACGAAACCGTGCACCTATGATCACGATTCTTGTTCTCCTCTTTGTTCTGGCTTCTACCGTGACGCTCATGGCAAAGATGAAGAATATTAATACGAGGAAGGCCTATGAGCTTATTGACGAGCGTGATGGAGATTCAGATTTTGTGATACTCGATGTTCGGACGCCCAAGGAGTTTGCCGAGGGGTACGTAGAGAACGCGGTGAACATAGATTTCTATGAGGATGTCTTTCCTGACGAGCTGGACGGTCTTGACAGGGACAAGACCTATCTCATCTATTGTCGATCCGGCAGTCGAAGCGGTAAAACATTCAAGATGATGGAAAACCTGGGTTTCAAGGATGTGTACAATATGAAGGGCGGGATAGAAAGCTGGCGTGCTGACTACCCGCTGGTGAGATAGAATCAGCCGACAAAGGCCTCGTATATGGCACGGAGGGCGTTTTCAAAATCCTCGTTCTCTACGCCCACGATGATGTTGATCTCGCTTGAACCCTGATCGATCATACGCACGTTTATCTTTTTATTGCTCAGCGCTGTAAAGAGTTTCGAGGCGATGCCGGGTGTATAGGCCATACCCCTGCCAACAGTGGCTATGAGTGCCATGTTGGGATACACCTCCACGGCATCTGGCCTGCACTCTGTTTTTATTTCCTGAACCACACTCTCGAGCTTGTTTTCGAGCTCCGTGTCCGCAATGACCAAGGAGTGGGTGTCAATACCTGAGGGTATATGCTCGAAGGAGATGCCGTTTACCTCCAGCACTGAGAGCACCCGCCGGCCGAAACCGAGCTCTGTGTTCATGAGCGTCTTTTCCACAGCGATTACCGTAAAATTTTTCTTCCCTGCAATTCCGGTAATGTTCCCCCTGTGCGTGATGGGATCCGCGTCCTGCACGATCATGGTGCCGGGGTCTTCAGGCCGGTTCGTGTTCTTGATGCAGACAGGTATGTCCGCTTCGCGAACCGGGAATATGGCCTCATCGTGCAGCACCTTTGCCCCCATATAGGCGAGCTCACGGAGTTCCCGGTAGGTGACCGTGTCGATGGGCTTCGGGTTTTTCACGATGGACGGATCGCTCATGAGCAGTCCGGAGACGTCGGTCCAGTTCTCGTAGATGTCTGCGTGTGCACCCCGTGCAACGATTGCTCCCGTTATATCAGATCCCCCCCGTGAGAAGGTCTTCAAATTGCCCCGGACATCCGACCCGAAAAAACCAGGAATAACGGCCCGATCATGACGCGCTATACGCTTCTCGGTTTCAGCCTGTGTCCTCTCCGCATCGAGCTTTCCCATTTCGTCGAAGTAGATGATCTCTGCCGGGTCGATGAAGTCATATCCGAGGAGCTGTGACATGATGAGCCCGGTGAGATATTCACCCCTGCTTGCCGTATAGTCGGCCGATGCGCCCGATGCGATCCTGATTTTGACCTCGTCGAGCCTGGGCTGCAGATCGAATGAGAGGCCAAGGTCCTTCACGATCTGAAGATACCGCCCCGTGATGATCTTGAACACATCGTCGAAGGGAACCATCTGCTGTACATGGGTATGACAGAGGTAGAGAAGATCGGTAACCTTCCGGTCTGAGTTGTTGCGTTTTCCCGGTGCCGAGGGAACGATGTACCGACGGTCGGGGTCGGACTCAATGAT
>JAGLSF010000014.1 GCA_023136305.1 Spirochaetota bacterium | reverse complement strand
AAACGGCGCGGCGGCAGGGTTGTCTCGAGCGTGACTGGGAGCACTTCCCATCTGCTCGTGGGGGAAAATCCTGGAAGCAAGTATGAAAAGGCCCGAAAGCTTGGGACTGCACTGGTGTATGAGGAGGATTTTCTGAAATTAATAACAGACGAGAAGGGAGAACAATGAGTTACGCTGAAAAGTATGAACATCAGATGAAGGAGTTTCTGCAGGTGTGCAGGAGGCTCAGTGAAAACATGTATGTAACCAGTCACGGTGGAAATCTGGCATGGCGCCTGGAGGAAGACCTGATCCTCATTACGCCTACCAAACTGAACAAGGGAGATATCAGGAATGAGGACCTGGTATTCATCGATCTCCAGGGAAAGAGGATCGAAGGTGAGCGAAAACCCACCGGTGAATCCCCCATGTACCTGAACTTCTTTGGGCAACGGCCGGATATTTCATCGGTGATACACTGCCACCCTCCCTACACCAATGCCTTTGCCATCACTGAGGGTGACAACTGGCTCATGCGGCCGATCTTCCCCGAGCCATCCACTGAAGTGGGACCGGTCCCGGTGGTTCCCTACGGAGAGCCGCTCACGCAGAAACTGGCCGATAATTTCCTGCCCTATCTCAGGAAATACAACGCCTTTCTCATGGAAAATCATGGACTGGTCATCATGAGCCCCGAGGGCATATACCGAACCCTCGAACTCATCGAGATACTTGAAGTGACGTCCCAATCTCTTCTTGCGACGCTGGCGATCGGAGAGATCAAGGAGATATCCAGAGAGGGTGTGCAGGCCCTCGACAACACCATGCGCACCCGAAACCTGCCGCTGTTCGGAGCGCCGGGTGAGAACAGATCACTCGTTGATCTCTATTTTGCTTAAAGGATGCGTCTTTCCAGGAAAGGGTTTATCCGGGTCACGATTTCGTAGTTGATCGTGCCGGCCCATCCTGCCATGGTCTCCGCAGAGATGGTCTCTCTTCCCCAGGTCCCCAGAAGAACCACCTCGTTCTCCAGGCTCACGCCCTCGATGTCGGTAACATCGATCATGGTGAGATTCATGCATACCCTGCCGAGGACCGGGGCCCGTTTTCCATGTACGAGGACATAGGCATTGTTCCCCAGGTTCCGGTCATACCCGTCGGCATATCCGATGGGAAGGACAGCCATGGTTGTGCGCCTCGTCGCTCTGTAGGTGCAGCCGTATCCAATGTAACTTCCCTCGTGCAGGACCTTGATCTGCGCAATTTTCGTTTTCCAGGTCAGGACAGGGCGTAGATCGGGTACGCTGCCCGCTCCCATTTTTGCCGAGATAAAGGTCTCTCTAGAGGGCCAGAGGCCGTATATGCCGATGCCTGCGCGAAGCATGTTGAAGTGTGTCTGGGGAAAGAGAATGCTCGCTGCAGTGCATGCGGTGTGCACGACGGGAGGGGTGAGCTTCATACTGTCGAGGATTTGGAGTGCCCGGTGAAAGATTGAGAGCTGATGCTCTGAATATTCGTGATTGAGCGTGTCTTCTATATTGGCAAAATGTGTTGAAAGGCCTTCGAGTTCCACCCCCTCTGCCCTCATTATTCCTTCGACAAAGCTGCCGATTTCCTCGACCAGGATCCCCTGCCGTCCCGTTCCTGTTTCCACTTTCAGGTGCACCCGTGCGGGTTTTTCATGGTGCAGATTCGCAAGTGCATCGATGGTTTCACGGTTGTATACCGTGAGGCGGAGGTCTGACTCCACAGCCTCGCGCAGGCGGCTCAGCGGTACATGACCGAGCAGGAGCACCGGTTTCTGAACCCCCAGCTCCCTGAGTTTGAGTCCCTCCTCGAGTGAGTTTACGGCAAACCAGTCGGGCGAGGGAAGGAGCTTCACCATCTGGGCCGTACCGTGGCCATAGGCGTTTGATTTCACCACAGCGCAGAACTGTACACCATCGCCTGCACAGGCCTTCAGTTCACGCACATTGTGGTCAGGGGCTTCACTGTCGAGTTCGATCCACACAAGGCTGCTCATGGCACGAAGCATACTATGAGTATTCTTACTTGACAACAGGAAACACTGTTCCGGCCCTGCGGCTGTGGAAAAGTTCTTGCAACTTCCACCGGTTACATCAATAATAAAGTGCCTGTCGATCTGATACATTCGTAATTTTCTGGGCAAATCGCGCTATATTAGTATCATACATGGAATGCGGGAGCATATATGCCGGGTAAAGCTGAACTGCTCAAACAGGTACCTATTTTTTCCGAGCTTTCGCAGAGGGAGCTGGATGCGGTGGCCCGTTACTGCAGGTATTACAAATATGGTGCGAGTGAAGTTATCTTCGATGATAACAGCCGGGGGGAAGAACTCTTTCTCATAAAGAGAGGCGAGGTGCTCATCACCAAGCATCATAATGAGGGAGACAGGGACATCGCGCGTTTCATAGCCGGTGAAACCTTCGGTGACCTCGAACTGCTCGACGAAGCCTCCAGGTCCACAGTGGCGACTGCATTAACTGAAACGGTGCTTCTCCAGTTTCCAGGCAAGGGCTTTCTGCTCGAAGATCTGCTTCGGAGGCACTCGAACATTTTCGCTCCCGTGCTTCACAGCCTGCTCGTTATGATTGCCCGGCGTATCCGTGATACGAATAGGCTCATCTCTGAGAATGCGCCCTGGGTACAGGACCTGCGGAGACAGCTGCACACCGATAAGCTGACAGGCCTGTACAACCGCACCTATCTCGAGGAGGATTTCTCTGAACTTCTATCCGGATATGGAGAAGGAACAGCACTCATCATGGTAAAGCCGGACAGATTCAAACATATCAACGATCGATTCGGACATGAAACGGGAGACAGGGTATTGCGGGTCATGGCGCAGACACTGCTCGCTGCAGCAGGCAGTGAAGGGTGGGCCGCACGGTACAGGGGAGATGAATTTGCGGTCATTCTGCCGGCTGCAGGGAATGAGCGGTCCCGGAATCTGGCACGGGACATCGGACAGGCGATGGGTTCAATCGACATGGGGAAACTGGTGGGAGAAGCGTACGAACCCATAACCGTAAGTACAGGGGTTGCCCTCTATTCTCGTGACGGCAAAACGAATATGGAACTGATACAGAGAGCCTTCGAACTGATGTTCATGGCGCGGGAAGCCGGCGGCAATTGTGTTCTCTGCGCAGGCGACACGGTGGAGGTACGCTAGATGGCGCGAGAGGCCGTTGAATTCCTGAAACAGGTTGAGCTCTTCTCCCTTCTCGGCGATGGAGAGATTGAATCTATAATAGAGTTTCTTCGTACAATCGATGTCGATGAGGCCGGAACGCTGTTCAGGCAGGGGGACGAGGGCCATGAGCTCTACATCGTCCGTTCCGGGAAGATACGGGTTGCCATCACACTGCATGACGGCCGGGAAAAGGACATCACAGAGTTTTTGCCCGGAGATTTTTTTGGAGAAATGTCCATTTTTGAAAATGCTCCCCGCTCTGCCACCTGTTATGCCAGTGAGCCGAGCATCCTCTACGCGCTCATGGACAGGGATTTCTACAGACTCATGGAGGATTCGCCGTCGCTTGCCATAAAGATCATGTACAGGATGTCAAATATTACGACGCGCCGTTTGCACAGCACCGGTGAGTTCCTCTCCGATATGGTGGTGTGGGGGAAAAGGGCCCGCAAACGTGCAATAACCGATGAACTGACCGGCGTATACAACCGCCACTTTCTCGATGATGCTCTGGAGAATCAGATACGCCGAGCAAGGGAAGGTGGAAGCCCGCTCTCCGTCGTTATGGTCGACCTGGACCACTTCAGGTCGATCAACGATGCCTACGGTCATGAGGTGGGCGACGAGATCCTGCTCTCGGCGGTCGAGGTTTTTAAAAGGCATCTCAGGGAGAGGGATATCCTGGCCCGCTACGGCGGTGATGAGTTCACCATTCTCCTGCCGCAGACGGGAATCGAGAAAGCTGCAAGCCTAGCGAAGATGGTCTGTGATGAGATGGAGCAGATCGAGACGCTGCAGCATCGAGGCGGTACACTGACCCGGGTAACCACTTCGCAGGGCATAGCAGTTTTCCCAACCCATGCGAATGACCTGCCCGCTCTGATGAAAAAGGCAGATGAGGCACTGTACAGGGCGAAGGAGCTTGGCAGAAACAGAGTTGTCTATGCCGATGACAACTAGGTCGGGCAGTCCTGGTATTGCGCACATGTCCCCATGCATGTGAGTGCTTTCATCGATGGAGGGACCATACATGAAGAAAGTGCCTATCCCCACCATTTATGAAAAGAACAGGGTTATAGAAAACATTATTGACGCCATGCTTACGAGGAATAAATTCCTGCTTCTGGGTCACCGCAATCCCGATGAAGACTGCATTGCCTCTATGGTTGCCTTCTCACTTCTTCTTGGAAAAGTGTACAAGGATGCCGAGATCTGTCTCGGTGAGAAGGTGCACGAACACTTTGAGTATCTTTTAAATATTTGCCGATACAATTCAATCACCCTCTTCGAAGCATGCGAGAGCTTTGAGGACAACATTGACACGGTAGTCATATGCGATACGCCGAAACCTTCTATGGTTGAGCACAACCGCATGATTGAGAAGCTCTTTGAAGACCCGGCGGTACTGAAGATCGAAATCGATCACCATATCGGTGCCGACTCGACCTATATTGGTGATCGGGGCTACTGTCTGGTTACCAATGCCACCTCCTCGAGCGAGCTCGTTGGACATCTCGCTCTTAAAATGAGGAACCGACGGGGACTGGTTGATCAATTCCAGATCAACGAGGTCCTTTCCCGCAATGTAATACTTGCCATACTTACCGGAATTATCGGTGATACCAACATGGGTCAGTTTCTTAATTCGAGGCGGGAGAAGAAGTTATACCACATATTCAGTTCCATGCTCAACAACCTCCTCGCTGAGGAGACAGTCAAAGAATCCAACTTCAAGAACATGGACGAAGTCTTCAAGGAATTGCACCGACTCTCGACAAAGGAAGACCACAGTTATCGATACTTCATGGACAGGAAGCAGTTTTCCCGGTCCATCGGATGGGTCGCCCTCGATGAGGGCGATACGGAAAAACTCTTTCGCAATGTAGACGAGGAAACGGTGGTGAATGTTGCACGGTCGGTTGCAAATGAACTTGCTGAGGAAAGCGGCAGACTGAGCCTCGTTTCCTATTACGATAAGCCCGGGCTCTCAGACCTTGTACAGTTCCGCGTGCGGAGGAGCCAGGCATACAAGAAGTACGATCTGCGGAAGATGCTCCCGCTCTTCTCCATAGAGAACGGAGGCGGCCATGAGGGGGCTATCGGATTCCGCCTCCCCCGTGTAGAAATCGATGATTACACCCTGTATGTGCAGGGCCTCATTGAAGGGCTTGAGAAGGTGCTCCCTGCATAAACCTCCCTTTTCGTTGACAATCATGATCTACCATTCTATTTTTCTGCACAGATACACGCACCTTTCGGTGAAAGAGAGGAGAAGGTTCAAGTGAAACAATCGGTACTGTTTATCTGCACCCACAACTCCGCCCGTTCACAGATGGCGGAGGGGCTCCTGAATCACTTCCACGGTGACTGCTTCAGGGGATACAGCGCCGGTACCGAGGCGACCCGTGTGCATCCCTATGCTGTGCGCGCCCTCGCCGATATCGGTATCGATATAAGCGGGTATCGTTCAAAAATGGTTGAAGAGTTTCAGGGAGAGACCTTCGATACAGTTGTAACGGTGTGTGACAATGCGCGTGAGTCCTGTCCCTTTTTCCCGGGAAAACGGGTGATTCACCGGAGCTTCCGCGACCCGTCGCGCACGGAAGGGAGTGATGCTGAAATACTGCAGGCCTTCAGAGAGGTGCGAGACGAGATAAGGGCCTGGATCGATGATGAGGAGTTTATATGAGCTCCTCCATCTTGTGTTTCACTGCCGCATAGACGCCCTTTCCCCCGTTCTCAATGATTGTTCGCACAAAAGCTGAGCCCACGATTGAAGCGTGCACATGGGTTGCGAGAAGGTCAATCTGCTCTCGATGAGAGATCCCGAATCCTGCAAGAATCCTGATCTCCTTCTTCCCGGCGGCAGTGCTGATCCTTCGTAAAAAACCGATGTTGTCGTCTCCTATCTCTGTAATCTTTCCCGTTATACCCTTTCTGAGCGCAGCGTACAGGAAGCGTGGCTCTGTACGGAGTATGGATTCCAGCCGCTGCGGCCCTATGGTGGGAGCAACCACAGGCACGGCACTCATACCATGCTTCTCTGACAGGCGGAACAGGCCTTCATCATAGTCAAAGGGCAGGTCAGGAACTATGAGCCCCTGCACCCCCTGCTGTGCGCAGCGGTCGATAAAGGCTTCAACACCGCTGTAGAGCAGGGTGTTCCCGTAGCACATGATGAAGATGGGAATGTCGGATATCGCGCGAATACTGCTTACAAGCTCGAACCCGAGCCTGACCTTGAATCCATTTTCAAGGGCCTGTGTACAGGCAGTCTGAATGGCAGGCCCGTCTGAGGTTGGATCGCTGAAGGGAAACTGTATCTCCAGGTAGGTACTCCCTCCGTCTATCATGGCAGCGGCGACTTTCACTGAACTGGCCCCATCGGGATAATAGGCCACCATATGAGTCATCAGCCTATGCTTCATCTTCTCTTCCTTCCTGCAGGAGAAAATCTCTCCAACCTTTTCCGGCAAGCTGCTTTGCCAGTATGAAGAGGTCCTTGTCTCCGCGTCCGGACATGTGGACAATAATCGCCCGGTTTTCGGGCATTTCAGGTGCCATTTCCAGTGCCGCTGCTCCCGCATGTGCTGATTCGAGGGCGAATATGAGGCCTTCATGGGAGGCAAAGAACCGAACCGCTGCAAGTGACTCGTCGTCGCTCGCCCTGGTGAATTCGATACGGCCTTCCCGCCCCAAACTGGCGAGCTGTGGACCGATGCCCGGATAATCAAGACCGGCCGATATGGAGTGTGTTTTCCCGACCTGCCCGTCATCGTCGAGCAGGAACAGAGATTTGTAGCCGTGTACAATACCGGGTGTGCCGAAGCCCCCCATGCGTGCAGCGTGTTCTCCAGTGCCCGAACCCCTGCCGCCAGCCTCAACTCCGACGAGGCGTGGTTTCTCACGGCCAAGAAAAGGCGCGAAGAACCCGATTGCGTTGGACCCTCCGCCCACGCAGGCGATGAGCGCCTCGACTTCCAGGCCCAGTCTTCTCATCTCCTCCTCAACCTCTCTGCCAATGACTGACTGAAACTCCCGGACCATATCGGGGTAGGGTGAGGGACCCAGGGCTGAACCGATGAGGTAGTGGGTGGATGTGGAGCTTCCCGCCCAGTCCCTGAGGGCCTCGTTGATGGCATCCTTGAGCGTCTTGGAGCCCGAAACAACGGGAACGACCTCAGCCCCGAAGAGCTCCATCCAGAAAACGTTGGGCCGCTGCCTCCGAATGTCTATTTCACCCATGTACACACGGCACTTCAGACCGAGCTTTGCGCAGGCAGCCGCGGTCGCCACACCATGCTGGCCGGCTCCTGTTTCAGCAATGATTCTTCCCTTCCCCATACGCTTCGCGAGCAGTGCCTGGCCCAGTGCATTGTTGATCTTGTGGGCTCCCGTGTTTGCAAGGCCTTCGAGCTTGATAAAGATTTGGGCGCCACCGCAGCTGCGGGTTGCGTTCTGTGCAAAGAGAAGAGGTGTCGGCCGCCCCGCATAGGAGACCAGAAGGTCCTGCAGTTCTGAGCGGTATGCATCACTATCCATGCTCTCTCGCCAGGCCCTCTCGAGTTCATCGAGGGGTGTCCTCAGTATCTCGGCAACGTAACGACCGCCGAAATCACCGAAATAGTCGTTGTATATCCCTTTCACCTGCTTCTCCTCATTACGATGGGGTTCATGAATCTGTGTCCATACCATAAGAACCGGTGACCTTACATATGCCTTCGATTTCTTTGAAGAATTGTACCATGCTGCTGCTGTCCTTGGTTCCGGGTTCGGATTCGAGCCTGCTCGAGGCGTCGATGAGTTCCGGTTCAAAGGATTCCAAAATCTCTGCAACGTTATCGGGTCCAATGCCTCCTGCAAGCCAGAGCGGGTGCAACCTGCGGATAGACTCGATGAGTTTTGCCGAAATTGTCTGCCCCGTACCCCCGGGCTTTCCGGGAACGAAGGCATCGACCAGGACCCGGGGGCAGTGGAAGGAGTCGATACGCTCCACATCCTCATCTCTCCCGATCCGAAGGGCCTTGTAATAGGGAAAGGCCGCCCTGTAGCAGTTGTCCGGGTGCTCATCACCATGAAACTGCAGGGCATCTATATATCCTTCCGACAGGAGCCTGCCTACTGCGGTGTCGATCGACCGGTCCTCTTCCCCATGTACCACGACGGCCACCTTGAGCTGTTTAAGATCGGTGATTCTTTCTGGAAGTCCGGGGTCCGCAACTCTGGGTGAATCGGCAAATATGAAACCAAGTACATGGGCACCCAGTTCCGCGGCGAGCCGGGCATCCCGCTCCCTGGTGATTCCGCATATCTTCACCAGCGGCTTTCCTTCAGCCTTGGATGAGAAGAGGCGGTACCAGAAATTTCCAATACCTTCCCGCTTGAGTGCTGTTATCTGTCCGATGAGGTCTGCATCCCTCATCGCACCTTCGCCAATGAGCATTCCTGTAAAACCGCCGGACAGTGCGACTGCGGCATCCTCGGTGGAGTGTATGCCCGATTCAAAAACCGTACGGGTACTCCAGTCTATGGATTTCTTAAGGGCGAGAGGAACTGCCGGATCTATACGAAAGGACGACAGGTCTCTGCTGTTTATTCCCGTTATATCAGGCTGCACCAAAGCTGCCTTCCTGAGGTCCTCGCGGTCGTGCACTTCAAGGAGAACCTCGAGCCCGAGGCCTTTGGCCGCACGATACAGTCTGCCCAGTGTGCGTGCGTCATGCATGGAGGCAATGAGGAGTATTGCATCTGCCCCCGCCCTGTAGGAAACCGTGATATCATCCTCATCGAGAATGAAATCCTTCCGCATAACGCAGAGGTCAGGGAAGGAGCTCTTGATCCTGTACAGGTCCTCCAGTGAACCATGAAAGTATGTCTCCTCGGTGAGGACTGAGAGGGTTTTGATTTCCCTATCGACATAGTGTCCGGCCTGGCGGACTGCATCAGCTTCCGCTGCAAAGATCCCGCGAGACGGCGAGCCCCGCTTGACCTCACTGACAATGAAAAAATCCCTGCCCGGCTGCAGTCTTCCGAAGGGAATGAGGGGAACAGTTCTGCGCGGAGGCAGGCTGTGCCCCATGCTTGGGCCCAGGCGAGCGATACCCCTCTTTCTCGCCTCGACGATTTCATCGATGATATTCATGCACCCACCCCCCTCTCCCGCAGTGTGAGCCCGACCTTCCTGATCTCATCCAGTTTCTCCGCAGTCTTGCCCGATTCCAGAGCCTCAAGGGCGGTCCTGTACCCCTCTGCAATCCCGGAAGCCTTGCCGGCAACGTAGAGGGCTGCCCCTGCATTGAGAGCCACTGATTCTCTCAGGGTGTGATTTCCGCCGCCTCCCAGCAGCTCCAGAGCAATGTCGGCATTGTCTTCCGGTGTACCGCCCATGAGATCATCCATGGAGCATTCTTCAATACCAAGCTCTTCAGGAATGAGGAGATACTCGGCAATCCCATTCCCACTTCCGGTTTCCACAATGGTTGTGGGCGCGCACACCGAGATCTCGTCGAGACCGTCCTGGCTGTGTACGGCCATGACTTTTTTCCTTCCAAGCATACGGGAAGCCTGTGCCATAGGGGTACAGAGGTCCCCGTTGTAGACGCCGAGAAGCTGGAAGTCAACGTCAGCAGGATTGATGAGTGGTCCGAGAAGGTTCATCACTGTTTGAATACCGAGCTCTCTTCGAACGACAGAGGCGTGCTTCATCGAACGGTGATAGAGAGGGGCAAAGAAGAAGGTAAATCCTGTTTGCTGCAGGAGCTTCTCTGCTTCATTGGGCTGCAGATCGATCGGGATACCGAGCCGCTCATAGAAATCGGCACTCCCGGAACGGGAACTGACGCTTCTGTTCCCATGCTTGGCGACCCCTACACCGCAAGATGCGGCAATAAGCGCAGCCATGGATGATATATTGAAGGTCCCGGAATGGTCTCCTCCTGTACCGCAGGTATCGATGCAGGGCCCCATACTGTGCACGGACAATTTCTTTCGGTTCAGGACAGAGGCGAGGCCGTAGAGCTCTTCTGCCGTAACCTGCCTCGTGTTCATGGCTGTGAGAAAGGAGGCGGTTTGCGCTTCGGTGAGTTCTCCGTTCGTCATCTCTTCCATAATCGATGCGGCCTGTTCCACGGAGAGTTCTTTACCTGAGAGTATGTGTGTTATGATGTCGGGTATATTGAAAGGGTCCCGAATGTAGTGGATGAAATTCTGCAGGATTTTCTTGCCGTATTCCGACGCGATGGATTCGGGGTGAAACTGGACACCCTCCACGACGTGTTCCCGGTGCCGAATACCCATGATCTCCCCGTCTTTTGTGAAGGCGGTTATCTCCAGCTCAGGCGGAAGGGTCTCGCGATACACGGCCAGAGAATGATAGCGTGTCAGCCTGACGGGTGAGGGTATGTTTCTGAAGAGACCTTTGCCGTCATGGACGATGTCATCGGTTTTGCCGTGCACGATGCTGTTGGCCCGCTTAATGGAGCCGCCGAAGGCGTACCCGATGGCCTGATGGCCAAGACAGACTCCCAGTATCGGTATCCTGCCTGTGAAGTGGTTGATCACTTCAACCGAAATCCCAGCCTCTTCGGGCCTTCCCGGACCGGGTGAGATGAGTATGGCTTCCGGACACAGGTCTTCGATGCGGGGGATATCGATACGGTCATTCCTGAACACCTGTACCTCGCCGTCGTAGAGCTGTGTAATGTACTGATAGAGGTTGTAGGTGAAAGAGTCATAGTTGTCGATGATGAGAATCATGATTATACCTCCATTCCCAGTGATTTGCCGAGGGCACGTAATTTTTCCGATGTTTCCTCGAGCTCCCGTTCCGGGACGGAATCCCACACGATGCCTGCTCCCGCCTGCAGAATGAGCAGGTCATCCTTTCGCAGTGCGCTCCGGATGGTGATACAGGTGTCAAGGGAACCATCGGGTTCGATATACCCCACCAGACCGGCATAGAAGCTGCGGGAGTACTCTTCGATAGAGTCAACGATTTCCATGGCCCGTATCTTCGGTGCCCCGGATACCGTCCCTGCGGGGAAGGTTTTTCGTATTGCCTCGATTCCCCTCATGTCCGGCCTGAGCTCACCCTCAACCTGCGATACAATATGCATCACATGTGAGTAATGCTCTACTGCATTGAATTCCGTAACCTCCACAGTACCGGGGACGCACACGCGGCCCAGGTCGTTGCGTGCGAGGTCTACGAGCATCAGATGTTCGGCCCGCTCCTTTTCATCGGAAAGAAGTTCTTTCTCCAGTGCCAGGTCCTCTTCGCGGGTTTCACCTCTCCGGCGCGTGCCGGCGATGGGTCGGGTGATGACGCGATTCCCATCGACCTTGACGTGCATCTCAGGGGAAGAGCCGAAGAGCTGAAATGAGCCGAAATCCAGAAAAAACATGTAGGGTGACGGATTGAGAGAGCGAAGCCGCCTATAGGCTTCGAGGCCCGGCATCTCGGTTTGAAGTATGACCCGCCTCGACAGCACACCCTGCAGTATGTTCCCCTTCTTTATTTCCCGACGTATCCTGACAACCCCGTCTGTAAATCGATCCTTTTCTGAATCGGGACTCAATTGAATACACCCGTACTCTCTCTGTGAGGGGTTCAGATAATTGAAGTCCAGATCGTGTATGCGCTCTTCGGTCTCGTCAACCGCGCGTTCAAGGTTAATTTCGAAACCGTCATAGTTCAGTGCCACGATTGAGATAGTGTCAGTGTAGTGGTCAAAAATAAGAAACAGGTTGCCGCACATGAATGCTGCCTCTGGCAAACTCAGGCTGTCGATTTTCGACTTCAGACGCACATCATCGAAATGACGCGCAAATTCATAGCTCAGATAGCCGATCCCGCCCGCGGGGAAGGGAAAACTGCGGTGTTCCCCTCTATGCTGGTCTGCCAGGGACTGAAGAACATCAAGGATGTCGCTTTGCGGCGAGTGGGCATTTGACGTAAAATTGGCTTCCGACCATGTACGTGCCCCTGTCGAAGGCCGTTTTGTACCCTGTGGCAGGGGAAACACCTCGCCGTCACGGACAAGGGTCATGGACCCGCCATCCTGCTGTACCTTAAATGCCTCCTTCACCAGTATGAGTGAGAACCGGGCCTTGCCCCTGGTAAAGGAAGCTGATTCGAGCAGTGCCCGTCCGTCCAGCTTTCTGTACAGCGAATAGGGGGTGAATTTTTCTCCTGAAATGACCCTGACCATGCTGTTTTTTGTCTTTCTCTCAGTTCGCATGAGCTTTTCCTCCTGAAGAATATTTCCTCAATAGAAAAAGGCCGTAAAACCGAAACCGGTCTTACAGCCTGTACGAAACGAAACAGGCCGCAGAACCTGGCTTGTCTGAGCCAGAACCTGCGGCCTATCAGGTGAACGCACTGGTTCCGGCTAAAGCCAGAACCACCACCAGTAGTTATTGTGCGATGTCATCACTGTATCGAAACGCTGCATTTTTTTCTCTATCATCCCTACTATGTATAGGTTGACCCAAGATACCCCATGCTCATGAAATGTCAAGAGAAATCGGTCACATGCGTACAAAATCGTTGTGCCGCTTCTCCTCTCCAATGGTGGTGTGCTCACCATGTCCGGTATACACCCTGGTGTCATCGGGCAGCACGTAGAGTCTCTGAAGTATACTGGCCCGCAGATCTTCTGCTGAACCTGTGGGAAGGTCCGTCCTTCCGACAGAGTGGTAGAAGAGGGTGTCGCCTGCAAAGAGCATATCCCTGATCCTTATACAGATACTTCCCACCGTATGGCCTGGTGTGTGTATGACCTCAAGATCGGTTCCGTCAAAGGGGAGCCTGTCCCCATCTTCGAGAAGCTTATCTGGTGCTACTGAGATGTATGGAGAGTCAACCATGATAGAGAGGTTCAGCCCCGGATTCAGAAGCATTGTATAATCAAGCTTGCTGACAACCAGCGTGGTGTCGTAGCGGGCTTTCAGTGCGTTGGTGCCTCCGATATGGTCGTAATGCCCGTGCGTTTCAATTATATAGAGGAGTTTTCGCTTGCCTATTTCCGGGTAAATGAGCTCGGGGTTCCCTCCAGGATCGATTACAACTGCCTCCTGTTCATTTCTCAGGATATAGCAATTTGATGACATGATGCCCAGCACTTTTGGTATCAGCTGCATACAACTATCCTAGAGGGGATTAGTCGCTGGTGCAAACTCTTCATTGGAGAGCACATCTTATACACCAGCTCAATCATTAGTTTCTTATTTATTAATATAAAGTTATTTATATCAGTATACATGTGAACTTATTTGTAAAATGCGAATTGTTGACCAGAAACTAATTAGACTCTCTGGAGTTCACGATGATGGTAACAGGCCCGTCGTTTATGAGGCTGACTTCCATCATTGTTCCGAAACATCCTTCCTGCACCCGAATATCGTAGCGATGAAACTCCTCGATGGCCATTCGGTAGAGTGGTTCTGCAGTCGCTGGCGGAGCGGCACGGGTGAAGGATGGCCTTCTCCCTTTTTTTATATCCGCAAGCAGGGTAAACTGCGACACTATGAGTATTTCACCGCCTGTATCGATGAGAGAACGGTTGAGATTTCCCTGTGGATCACTGAAAATGCGAAGATAGACGGTTTTCCTGGTTATATATTCGATGTCTGCCTGACTGTCATCGTGGCCAATGCCAAGTAAGAGGAGAATTCCTGGCCCGATTTCCGAGATGACCTCTCCCTCTACCGCCACCTTCGCGCTGCATACCCTCTGAATCAATGCAATCATGTTTTCGTCTCGGGTTTGCCCCGATTGTGCGGCTGGTATTACTTCTCCTTGGCTTCCTCTTCCTTCCTTCGCTGCGTCTCAGTCACGACGTCTTCGGCAATCTTCCCGCTTATGGGATCGTAGTGGGAGAACTCCATTTCAAAGGATCCCGTACCCGAAGTAATTGACCTGAGTTCAATGGAGTATTTGAGCAGTTCTGACTGGGGAACCGTGGCTTGGGTCTTCTGAATTCCGCCGCCGAAATTATCCATGCCGAGCACTCTCCCCCTTTTCGAGTTCAGATCACTCATGATATCACCCGTATACTGATCACTTACATAAACGCTGAGATTCATGACCGGTTCGAGCAGGGTCGGTTTTGACTGCTCCATGGCCAGTTTGAAGGCATGCCTTCCCGCGATCTTGAAGGAGAGCTCGGAAGAGTCGACATCATGGTAGGAGCCGAAGACGAGGCTTACCCTGACATCGACGACGGGGTATCCAGCGACTACACCTTCCCCCATGGCTTCAGCGATACCCTTTTCCACGCCGGGAATATACCCTTTCGGTATGGCTCCGCCCACGATCTTGTCGACAAACTCGAAACCACCGCTTCGCTCAAGCGGTTCGATTTCAAGGTACACTTCACCGTACTGTCCATGTCCACCCGACTGCTTCTTGTGCTTGTAGTTTGCCTTGCCGGCTGCCTGAATGGTCTCGCGATAGGCCACGAGAGGCGTGGACGTTATGAATTCGATACCCTGTTTATCCTTGATTCGGGAGAGGATGATGTTGAACTGCAACTCCCCCATGCCCGATATGACGGTCTGCTTGGTCTCCTTGTTGTAATCCACGTGAAAGGATACGTCCTCTTCGGCAGCCCGCTGTATGAGCATGTTGAGCTTGTCTTCCTCTTTCTTGTTCTTCGCCTTGATTGCCACGCTGTGCACGGGGCTGGGAAGCTTAAAATCTGGAAAGTTCACCTCCCTGTCGGGAGAGCAGAGCGTATGGCCTGTTTCTGCATAGGGCAGCTTGGTGAGCACAACAATGTCGCCTTCTGAAGCGTCCCCCTTCAGGGGGTTCTGGTTTCTGCCAAAGGGCAGGGCAAGCTTGGAGAGCTTCTCCTTTTTTTCCTTCGTGGCATTGTAGACTTCTTCTTCTGAGTGCAGTACGCCGGAAAAGATCCTGAGGAACGATATCTTTCCCGCAAATTGATCGATTATGGTTTTGAATACCACGCCGGAGAATTCGGAGTCATTGGTACGGAGAATTTCTACTTCCTTGCTGTGGTCGTTTGCGTCCACAGCTGGCATTTTTTTCCAGTAATCCGAGGGCGGTGCTAGAAGCGTTATCATATCGAGGGCATCTGAGATCCCACGGTTCATGGAACAGGACCCGCACAGTACGGGAACCGAATCTCCCTGCATCACCATCTCGCGTAAGCCCTGCATGATTTCATCTTCCGTGAGGTTCTCACCTTCAAGGTACTTTTCGGTCAGCTCGTCCGTTGATTCTGCTGCGGTTTCGATCAGTTCGTTCTTCAGGTTCTCGGCCTCATCCTTCAGATCATCGGGGATATCTCCTTCCTTTCCCTTTTTCTGATCGCCGTCGTACAGAAGGGCCTTCATTCTGATGAGGTCCACGACACCCTTGAATCCTGCCTCCTGCCCGACAGGAATTTGCACGGGAAAGAGTTTTACCCCCAGGTTCTTTCGTATGTTTTCGAGTACCGAGTTGAAATCTGCCCTCTCTTTGTCCATCTTGTTGACGAATATGATGACAGGCTTTTCCATATCCTTTGCCCGGGTCCAGAGCTTCGAGGTCTCTATCTCAACGCCGTTTACCGCGTCAATAATGAGGAGGATCGAATCAACGCTGTAGAGGGAGGAGACGATCTCACCGGAAAAATCGGGGGAACCCGGCGTGTCGACGATGTTTACACGGTGGTCATTATGATCAACCGAAAAGACGGCTGATTTTATCGAGATCTTCCGTTTGATCTCCTCCTCATCATAATCGCTCTGGGATTTACCATCGTCAACTTTTCCGAGCGTGTCAATCGCGCCTATATCCCACAGCATTGTGTCCACAAAGGATGTTTTTCCCACCGATGTGTGTCCTGTAAGCGCGATATTGATCTTCTTCATCCTGCCCTCCAGGTCCAGACTTCCCGCATGATATTTAGGGTACGCTCACTATACTCATGCGGAAGGGCATGCGTCAAGAATTTTGTAAATAAGCGCTCTTGCAGGCTCTTCCCGTCCCAATCTATTGCATTT
>JAGLSF010000139.1 GCA_023136305.1 Spirochaetota bacterium | reverse complement strand
ACCCAATTTCAGGCAATTCCGTACTCGGCAAGTTTTCTGTGGAGTGTTTTTCTACCGATCTTCAGTGTTTCCGCTGCCTTTGTCTTGTTGCCACCTGAATTCTCGAGCGTGAAGAGTATGAGTTCTCTCTCCGCTTCCGGCAGGCTGACGCCCGCGGACAGTTTCAGCGAGCTCTGCTCATCTTTAGCAATTATATAGGCAGGCATGTCCTGCTCGCTGATGATGTTGTTTTTTATCAACACAACGACACTTTCGATGACATTTCGCAGCTCGCGAACATTTCCCGGCCATCGATAAGAGACAAGGGCCTGAAGTGCACCGTTTGTGATCCCCTCTATGGGTTTTTCGTTCTCCTGGGCAAACTCCTCGATGAACTTGTGTACCATGAGTGGTATATCATCCTTTCTCTCACGAAGCGGCGGTACCTGTATGGAAACCACGTCGAGCCTGTAATAGAGGTCTTCCCGAAAGTTCCCCTTCTCAATCTCCTCCTTGAGGTTCTTATTCGTGGCCGATATGATCCGAAGATCCACCTTGATGAGCCCTTCTCCACCGACACGCTCAAACTCCCGCTGCTGAATGACCCGAAGAAGCTTTACCTGCATCTGCATGCTGATCTCACCAATCTCATCGAGGAATATGGTACCCTGATTGGCGAGCTCGAACCGGCCCCTCTTTCTGGCGATAGCTCCCGTGAAAGCGCCCTTTTCATGGCCGAAGAGCTCACTTTCCAAGAGTGTCTCCGGTAATGCCGCGCAGTGCACCTTTACATAGGGTTTCTTCCCCCTCGGACTGTTGTGATGTATGGCGTCGGCAATCATCTCTTTACCGGTTCCACTCTCCCCGTATATCAGCACATTCGCGCGTGAAGGCGCCACGAGCTCAACGGTTTCAAACACCTTTTTCATCGGGGCGCTCTTTCCGATAATGCTTTCGAAGGAATACCTCTTCTTGAGCTGATTTAAAAGTTCCCGGTTCTGCCGTTTCAGCGATGAATTTTCCAACGCTCTCTTCACGATGAGGGAAAGCTTGTCGATATTGAGCGGTTTCGTGATATAATCGTATGCGCCGTTTCTCATGGCCTCAACCGCATTTTCAATGGTGCCGTGTCCGGTGAGTATGATAACGGGAAGGTAGGGATGCCGTTCGAGTGTTTCCTTCATGAGCTCTTCACCGGAGAGTTTTGGCATCTTGAGGTCCGTTATCACCAGGTCTACGCCGCCCTCATCTATCAGATCGATCGCCTGCTTGCCGTCAGATGCGAGTTCGACCTCATGACCGTCCAGCGTAAGCGCCTTCTCCAGCCCTTCGCGAATATGCTTTTCATCATCAACGATTAAGAGCTTTGCTTTCATCCTTCTCCTCGTAGGTCAGCAGTTTTTTCTTCTTCTCCAAAACGGGAAGTTCGATGGAGAAACGGGTTCCCACTCCCTCCTTGCTCTTTACCTTTAGTTTTCCGCCGAGCTCCTTGATGATCTTGTACACAATAACCAGACCGAGGCCCGATCCGAACTTCTTTGTGGTGAAGTAGGGGTCGTATATCTTCCCCATTCTGCTCTGCGGTATTCCTTCGCCGTTGTCCACGATATGCACGACCACGTCTCCCTCTTCCGTAGATTCGGTCTTGATGTGTATCTCACCCTTCTCATGGATCGCCTCAATGGCATTCTTGATTACGTTCAGAAATGCCTGCTTCAGGTACTTGGGATCAACCACTACACGGGGCAGGTCCTCGTTGAGATCAAGCACGAATTCGATATCCTCCTCCTCCACCTCATACTGAAGAAACTGGGCCATCTCCTTCACGATTTCATTGATGTCCTCCATACTGGTACTCATGCTCATGGGCCGCACGGCAAAGAGGAAATCCTGCACAATGGAGTTCAGCCGATCCACCTCCTCCTTGACGATAACGAGCAGATTGCTCATGTTCTTCGTTTCTTCACCTTCGAGCTTCGCTATCTCCTTCTTCATGAGCTGTATGTGAATGTCGATGGAGGTAAGGGGATTCTTGATCTCGTGGGCCACACCTGCAGAGAGCGTGGTGAGGGCTGCGAGACCTTCTGCCTGCCTGAGCTGCATTTCCCTCACTCTCTTCTCGGTGATGTCCACGAAGATGATTACATGACCTGCGGCCTCCCCGTTGCCGAGCAGGGGAAGCACACTCAGGATGATTCGCTGATCGGTTCTCCCGAGATGAATCTCCCTGTCAACCACCTTGTCACTGCCTGTAAGCGCCTCGTCGAGCACCTCCTTGATCTCAGGGTCGAAATTACAGTACCCGATCTCACGTGAATAAATACGCTCGATGGGTATGGAGATAAACTCTTCCATGGTCCGGTTGGCAAGTATGACCTTGTTGTCCCTGTTTGTAACGATCACCCCTTCGATGAGCGAGTCAAACGCCAGCTTGTACAGCTCCTTTTCGGTGGACAGTTCACTGATAATCTGCCTGATCTTCACTGCATCGAGCTTATCGATCTTTTCAAATACTTTCTGTATAAATCCTGAATTCTGCATACGATCCCTTTAGTATCAATTGTAATGTTTAAGAGATGTAACGCAAGATTTTTTTACCGCTGCTTAAGAGGAAATCCGTGAGGGCGGTCTCCACATTCGCATGGAACTGTACAATCGAGGTTTTTACATGATCGGCCCTTTTAAGGAGACCCTCAATATCCTGTACTTCGTCGATGCTTCGTCCGTGGAGTTCGGGTATGGCCCGCTGCAGCATGTGTACCGTATAATCCAGAAAGGGTATCGCATCACCCCCTTCGGCGATTTCCTTCACTGTCCTGTTCAGTGCATGGGGATCTTCAGGGGCCGCAGCCATGTCTCGATAGTACAGGGGTTTGGAAAATGACTCGGTTTTGGGCAGGACACCAAACCGGTCCCGCACTATTTCAGTACTCAATTCCTCCGAAAGGGGTAGAAAACGGTACGCCCTGCAGCGTGAACGAATGGTCTCCTGAATACTTTCTCTCCTGGTGGTAATGAGAATGATCACCGCACCAGCCGGTGTGTCTTCTGAGATCTTCAGGAAACAGTTGGATGCTTCGACATTCATATGCTCCGCACCATCGATAATGACACATCGGTGCTCCCCTTCACCGCTCTTCAGCGAGAGGAAACGCTGCACCTCCCTGATGCTGTCTATCCCGATAATGGACCCCTCCATAGCAGTGCTCATAGAAAGAACAGTCTCCAGGATCTCATCGAAACGCTCCTCGACCCCCTTCTGCATCCGTACAAGCTCCTGCAGGGCTTCATACTCCCTGCTAAAGCGCCCTCCATCGGATATGGTGAGGAGGACTCTCTTCAAGTCAAAGCGAAGAGCGGGAAGACGCTTTTCAGTAAACCCCGATTCT
This sequence comes from Spirochaetota bacterium, assembly GCA_023136305.1. Taxonomy (GTDB): domain Bacteria; phylum Spirochaetota; class B62-G9; order B62-G9; family DRHN01; genus JAGLSF01. The sequence continues at coordinate 2,431 of JAGLSF010000139.1, read as the reverse complement.
TTCCAGAGCTCAAAGATGCGTGTGAGAGGAGCTTTAGAGATGAAGAATATATTCCGGGATACCAGGTTCTGTACAGCTGTACAGGAGGGGCAGCTGCAGCTGCCTCTACTTCCCTGCAGCTGTGTGTCCTGACAGTTAAGGAGTTTTACGAGTTCAAGGGCAGTCAGGAACTTCCCGCACCCTTCGGGTCCATAAAAGAGCAGCGTCTGGGGGAGCCTGTCACCTGCCAGTTCGTGCTCGAGCATCCTGACGGCTATGTGCTGTCCTCTTACCCTTTTGAAGGCCACTCCTGCCTCTCTTTTCCACTCGCCGATCGCGATCGGTTCGTTCTATGCCTGTATCACGCACACCCTTCAGTTTCATCAAATGACGGAGTGCAATACGTGCCGCCATCTGTTCAGCCTCCTTCTTACTCCATCCCGTTCCGGGGCCATAAGAGCGCTTTCTGATGGACACCTTGATGTAGAATCTACGGTTATGATCGGGGCCTTTCGTGCTCACGATGCCGTACTGCGGAACGATCTTGAATCGCTTCTGGGAATACTCCTGCAGAATGGACTTGTAGTCCTTTTCATGCCGGTTCTTCTCAACCTCTATGATCTCCTTGTAGAAGAGCCGCTGCACAAGAGTCTTCGCACTCCGATATCCGGCGTCCAGATAATATGCACCAATGACCGCCTCAACACAGTCACTGATCAGTGCCTTTCTCTGCCGGCCACCCGATTTTTCCTCTCCCCTTCCGATGAGTATGTAGTTCTGTATGTTGATCTCTTTCCCAATCTTGTGCAGGGATTGCTCACTCACCACATATGATTTTATTCGTGCAAGCGTACCCTCTTTGAAATAGAGGTTCTGATTGTAGAGAGCTGCGCTGATTACGAGTCCGAGGAATGAATCCCCCAGGAATTCGAGCTTTTCGTTGTTCTCCAGTTCCACCGGGGATTCATTGACATAGGATTTGTGGGATAACGCCGTATTGAGAAGAGTCAGATCATTAAAACGGATATTCAGGCTCTTCTGGAACTCAAGAAGAGCCTGAATCCTCTCTTTGGAAAGCCCTTTTTTAGTTTTTTTCATGTTGTATAAAAACAAGCGAGGCGTTATGGCCGCCGAACCCGAAGGAATTATTGATTGCAACCTTTACATCCGCCTGCACGCTCTTGTGCGGAACAAAATCCAGATCAAATTCAGGATTGTCGAGGTTAATGGTCGGTGGGACCGTTCCCGATTGAACGGCCAGTATGGTTGCAACAGATTCTGCGCCTCCTGCTGCACCGAGCAGATGACCGATCATCGACTTATTCGAGCTGACCTTGAGTTTTTGGGCATGATCCCCAAATACGTTCTTAATCGCCAGGACTTCAGACACGTCTCCAGCGGGTGTCGAGGTCCCATGGGCGTTCACATAATCGATATCTTCCGGTTTCATATCAGCATCTGCAATTGCATATTGCATACACCGTGTTGCGCCCCTGCCCTCAGGTTCCGGTGCAGCAATGTGATAGGCATCGCCGCTTACTCCGTAGCCTGCCAGGCGTGCATAGATCTTCGCACCCCTCTTCTTCGCATACTCTTCACTCTCGAGGACAACAATTCCAGCTCCCTCTCCTATAACGAACCCATCCCTGTCCTTATCAAAGGGACGGGATGCTTTTTGGGGCTCATCATTCCGGAGAGACAGTGCCTTCATGGAAATAAAACCGGCAACGCCCAGTTCGACGATTGGAGCTTCAGCACCACCGCAGAGCATTGCATCCGCAACTCCCCGTTCGATATACTTGAAAGCCTCGCCTATGGAGTGGTTGGCCGAGGCACAGGCACTCACAGCGCACAGATTGGGGCCTTGAAGGTTGAAACGGATGGAAATGACACCAGCTGCCATATTTGCAATCATATTGGGAATAAGAAAGGGGCTCACCCTCTTCGCTCCCTTTTCGAGGAGCACGTCGTGCTGACTTAGAAGCGTCTGCAGTCCGCCGATGCCAGACCCGATGATGACGCCGATACGATCTCTGTCGAGCTTGTCCAGGTTTAGGCCTGAATCCTGTACCGCTTCATCGGCGGCCACGATGGCAAACTGCGTGTACCGATCGTTCCTCCTGGCCATCGTTTTATCCATAAAATCAAGCGGATCGTAATCAGAGACCTCGCCCGCTATCTTTGAATCGACATTGACCGGATCGAAAAGCGTGATCTGACCAATGCCCGATTGCCCATCGATGAGATTCTTCCAATATTTTTCCACACCAATACCGATTGGGGTAATTGTCCCCAGACCGGTAATGACTACATTCCTTCTCTTTTCACTCAAAACATCACCCTATTTGTGAGATTCAACGTACTTTACCGCGTCACCAACGGTAGCAATTTTTTCCGCCTCCTCATCGGGAATTTCCATACCGAACTCCTCTTCGAGAGCCATGACGAGCTC
>JAGLSF010000138.1 GCA_023136305.1 Spirochaetota bacterium | reverse complement strand
CTCTTTGATCTCCCGGAATAAACCGTACACTTCTTTTCCGAAGAACCCCTCTAAAAGCGGGCTTCTCACCCGACCGTCACCATGTTCACCGCTCATTGATCCACCGTACTGTTTAATCAGTGTACATGCGTATTCCGCAATGGCTTTCATATGCTCGATGTCTTCCTGCGACTTGAGGTTCAGGGCGGGCCGAACGTGAATGACACCCACGCTTGCATGGGCATACATGGCCACAGGAATGCCCCTCTTCCTGCAAAACTTCAGCATTTTATCGATATATTCGGGAAGCACAGCAATGGGTACGCAGCCATCCTCGACAATGGGAAGGGGTTTGCGATCACCCTTCATTCCTAGCATGAGACCCAGGCCATTCTTCCTGACACTCCAGACCTTGGCCTGCTCGCCCGGTTCAGTGATGATCGGCCAGGCATAACCGAGCTTGTGCTTTTGAAGGCCTTTTACCAGGTGTTCCGCTTTCTGAAGGGCCTCTTCCTCTGATTCACCGAAGAACTCGACGATAAGGATTGCCTTCGGATCGCCCTCCACAAATTGCGTGAGCGGACGGATGCTCAGGTTCTCCCGGGCCCTGATGACAATATCCTCATCCATGATCTCGACAGCAGAGGGTGTATGCTCGAGAATTGGCGAGACGGTTCGTATGGCCTCCAGGAGGTCGGAGAAATGAACACTACACAGTACTTTCGACTTCGGCATGGGCACGAGCTTCAGCGTGCTCTCTAGGAAGATACCAAGCGTACCCTCACTCCCGATAATCAGCTTTGTCAGGTTCCAGCGGTCTGTGCTGGTAAATAGATCGAGATTATACCCCTGTACGCGCCGCATCACCTTTGGATAGGCCTTTTCTATTTCATTGCGGTTATCTTCAATGATGTTTTTGAAGTTTCGGTAAATCTCCCCCTCCCGTGCATTATTTTCCGCAGCGTTAGCCTTCTCAATGTATTCATCAGGCGAAAGCTCCCTCAGCCGCAGTACCGTCCCATCCGACAGCAGTACCTTACTTTCGATCACATGATCACGGGTCATCCCGAACAGGAGACTTTTCGTACCGGCTGAGTTGTTGCCCATCATGCCGCCGATGGTGGCACGACTGCTCGTTGCAGGATCGGGTGCAAATTGGAGGCCGTACTCGGAAAGCAGGGCATTCAATACATCCAGTACTATCCCAGGCTGCACGCGTACCCATCGCTCCTCCACATTCAGTTCCAGGACCTGGTTCATATATTTTGTGAAATCGAGTATCATTGCATGCCCGCACCCCTGTCCGTTCAGGCTGGTCCCCCCGCCTCGCGGCAGCATACTCACGTTGTACTTTTCCGCTGCTTTCACTGCGGAACGCACGTCGCCTTCATCCTTTGGCTCTACCACCGCCACAGGCATGAGCTGATAGATGCTTGCATCGGTTGCGTATATGCCGCGGGTGACCTCGTCGAAAGACACCGTCCCCCTTACGAGACCTTTCAATTCGCGTTCAAATTCCATCAGCTTCTTCTTGGTCATTGCACTATCCAGCATTCATGATCTTTCTGAGGGCTGCCAGGAGCATGTGCACGTGGTTCTCAGTGCAGCTATGCCCCATTATACCGATTCGCCACGCCTTGCCGGCAAAGTCCCCGAGACCCCCCCCGATTTCAATGTTGTACTCGTTGAGCAGGCGGTCTCGTATCTCGGCGTCATTAAAACCGGATGGGATCTTCACGGCATTCAGCATGGGCAATCTGTATTCGGGGGCAGGAATATACTCAAAGCCCATCTCCTCGAGCCCGTCACGAAGCAGTACATGGTTTCTTCGATGCCGTTCGAACCGGTTCTCCAGTCCCTCTTCAAAAATCAAACGGAGTGCCTCATATAACGCATAGATCATGGAAATGGGCGCAGTGTGATGATAGGCACGTTTCGCTCCTGACCAGTATTTTCGCACCATACTCAGATCGAGGTACCAGCTCTGCACCTTTGTCTTTCTCTTCTCCATAACCTGTACAGCCCGGGGGCTGAATGAAACGGGAGACAACCCGGGAGGAGCACTGATGCATTTCTGTGTTCCGCTGTAGATGATATCGATCCCCCAGTCGTCGGCACGAACATCGGCACCGCCCAGTGAGGTGACAGCGTCCACCAAGAATAAGGCGCCATTCTCATGGGCGATGTTACTGATCTCCTGGAGGGGTTGATGCACACCGGTCGACGTTTCAGCATGCACGATTGCCACAAGTTTCGGTTTAGACACCGACAGAGCCTTTTTCACTGCATGAGGATCGATGGGCTGGCCCCAGGGAGCATCTACCCGAATTACCTTTGCACCGCAGCGTTCGACAATGTCGCTCATACGGTTTCCAAAAACTCCATGTACACATACGAGTGCCTCGTCCCCCGGTTCGAGCACATTGACGAGGCAGGTTTCCATCCCCGCGCTTCCGGTCGCAGAGACGGCGAAGGTGAGCTGGTTCTTCGTTCGGAATAACAGCCGCAACATCTCCATGACGCCGTCCATGATCTCGATGAACTGCGGGTCGAGATGACCGATCAGCGGTGTCGCCATTGCCTTGAGCACTCTCGGATGTACATCACTGGGTCCGGGGCCCATTAAATACCGTGCGGTCGGATTGAGTTCCTGAGAGACAGACATTGATTGCTCCTTTCATACCCTACTGGGGGGGATAGGGACACACAGGTGTTGCAGGAAAGACCACCCAGTGTATCACATGATGTTGTGTTTTTGCAAGGAATTCAGCTGTTGTATATGAACAACGCAGTAAGACCCACTATAAACAGAAAGTATCCTGCCTATTCGAATACCTGCACGAGATCGTTGAAAAGATCGCTGGACTCACGTATCTTCCCCTCATTTCCGAGTACGCAGAGGCGGTTCTGATTCATGGATTCACCGATGAGATCAGCACATTCCCGAATATCCCTGTTACCCGTTGACAGGATCTCATCACGTACTTTCTGGACATCCTCATGTTCAATACCACGGATGTACCGTTCTGCTGCGACCTCCCCCTTCATTGACGGTGTCAGAGGATGGTCGAGCCTGCTTACGGTACCGATAACGTATTTGCGTATTTCCCGTTCATCAGTGTCGAAGGATCTGAAATAATCTGCCGCCCCGTCATACACGTCAAGGGTCTCTGTAAGGTTGGGGTCCCTGTATGAACAAAAATACATGTTGCCATCGCGGGAAAACCGGGCAAAACTCCCGTAGGCACCGCCCTGCACCCGTATCCTGTTCCAGAGATAGTCAAGGCTCGCTATTGTGCGCAATACCTGCAGGCTCCCCCGATACTGGAATCCCAGGTTCTTAAAATTGTAGCCCTTTGCCACATACTGTACCTTTCCAGGTGTCAGGAGCCCCTCGTTTTTCCTGGTATTCTCCAGGGAATACTCTTCCTTCCCCTTTGGCGAATCATCTAGAGCATCTAGAATACGAGGAAAATTTTTAGTGAATGCAGAACGATGCGCTCCTTCTGCCGTCACACTCACAAGAAGGTTTTCCCTGTTGAAAACGAGGGTGGCCACCCTCCCCAGCCTGGACATGATTTCATCTGACATGGCCTCAAAGTTTTTTTCGATCTCCGTCAGGAATTGAAAATAGGAAATGCCCCCGAGCATTTCAGCATACCGTGCGCGCGGCGAGAAATAGGAGAGAAGACGGCCGGCAGCAACGAAATGACCCATCTCGTAAATACCCATTTCAAAGCGTGAACGGGTCTCCTGCACAATTTCCCTGAGGCGCTTGGTTTCATCGAAACGGGAAGACCTTAGTATCTCACCAACCAGGTCACCAAGCTCCGGGAGCCTGTGCACCAATGCCTTTGATTTCACAAGGAGCTTCGGATAATAGAGAGAATCATCATCCTTATGCCAGAATGTCTCAGTTGCAAAATGAATACCCCCCGTGTTGATCAGAATCTGATTCGAGAGTTCCGCGTAGGAATAACGCCGGGTGCTGACCTTGGTAAGCACACTGGTGAGCAGGGATATGTATGGAATATCCTCCTGTGAAACAGAGCTGGTATCGAAGAAGAGGTTCGCATATGCGATACCGCTAGTGAAAAGCGGGTGGTGAAGAACCCGGACCTTCTCCTGATCAGCCTCCTCGAGAGGAAGCCGCTCAGACTCAGGGTCTATATCGCGCAATGATAGAAGGGGAATTTTCTTCAGGTCTTCCGGAGAATCGGGTGTGGTCTGCCGGCGCTTCAGTTCAGCCGTCTGCTTGACGAGGTCATCGATCTGCTCATCACTCAGTCCCTTTTTGTAGCTGTCGAGCTCTTCGGCTACCTCTTTGACCTTACGCTCCGTGAGTCCCTTCTCCGGCACAACAGCTACCAGGGATTGATGATTGTTGTCAATCAGATACTTCTGAATGAGATTCTCGAAATACCCTTCCGTCAATGCCTTCTTCACCGTAACAAGCGTCGGCTCATACTGCAGATGAATGAAAGGGTCTCCCTCATAGAGCCAGCTTCCCATAACAGCAATACAGTATACGATTCCCTTTGGCAATCCCCTGAAGTCAGACTCGCGAAGCCTGAATTCATGAATGTTTATCGCGGCCTCGATCTGCTTCTTGTCAATACCATTCTTTACCAGGCCTGACAGCGTTTCGAACACAATCGACCTGAATGGTTCGCGCTGATCCGGATTGCTGTTCTTCACCACAACACTGAAGATAGGCTGCAGTATGTCCTTTTCGAAAGCCCCGAATATATCCTTTCCGATTCCGGCATCCTGCAGTGCCTTTTTCAGCGGAGCAGCAGGAGTCTCCAAGAGCAGGTATTCCAGTATGGTGAAGGCAAGCGTCATCTCAGGGTTTGTTGCGCGATCGATGGCGAAATTGAGACTGAGGAAAGTCTTGTCTTTATTTTCCTCATTCGGCAGTACAGGATAGGAGGTTTCCATCTCACGCAGTTCCTTGTAGGGCGGCTGAAGGGCTATCTTGGAGTCGACCGATATTTTTTCGAAGTCTTGCAGATATCCTTCGTGAAGTACACGCAGGTGCTCGAGCAGGTCACCATCTCCGTAAAAGACGATATAGCTGTTTGAGGGATGATAGTAGCGCCTGTGAAAGGAGATGAACTGTTCATAGGTGAGATTCGGGATGACTTCCGGGTCGCCACCCGATTCATGTCCGTAGGCAGTGTCCGGAAAGAGTGACTCAGGTATCTTTCTGAATAGCACTGATTCGGGCGTTGAGAACAGGCCCTTCATCTCATTGTACACCACACCCTTGTAGGCTATGGGATTATCCCTGGATTCGAGCTCGTAATGCCAGCCTTCCTGCATGAAAATCTCGGGGTACTGGTAGATATTTGGATGAAATACAGCATCGAGATACACATCCATGAGGTTGCTGAAATCCTCGGGATTTCTGCTCGCGACAGGGTACATGGTCTTGTCTGGAAAGGTCATGGCATTGAGAAAGGTATTGAGCGATCCCTTGGCTAGCTCGATAAAGGGCTCCTTGGAGGGGAATTTCCGCGATCCACAGAGGGCCGAATGTTCCAGAATGTGGGGAATACCCGTACTGTCCTTCGGTGGTGTTCGAAAACTTATGGAAAACACCTTGTTGTCATCATCGTTCTGCAGATAGAGAAGCCTTGCACCACTTTTTTCGTGCAGGAATATTCTCCCCGTTACGTTCACTTCTTTTATCTCTTTTTCCCCTATGAACCTGAATCCATGATAAGTCTCTTCGAGCTTCATGTTCTACCCCTCTTCACGTTATGCGTAGACCGCAGCATCCTCGTCTCCTGTCATGCAATCCACCTGCGGTACCCTATACCATATTAGGGTGAATAAAAGATAT
>JAGLSF010000137.1 GCA_023136305.1 Spirochaetota bacterium | reverse complement strand
GGGAGCTGGCCGTGAGCGTTTTAAAGAACTGTGGCTACAACCCCCTTGTCTCCGAGGACGGCCGGAAGGCACTCCGCGTATATGAGAAGTACGCAGATGACATCGATCTCGTGATACTCGATGTGGTCATGCCCTGCATGGGCGGTCTGGAATGTTACCGTCAATTACAGAACATAAACCCGCAGGTTAAGGTCCTTATTATTACGGGATTCCCCAATGATCGATCAACCCGGAAGCTGCTCAAAGAGGGAGCTGCCGGGGTTATCGAAAAGCCCTTTGAACTCGACCATTTTACCAGGCAGGTGCATCTTCTGATACAATCCTAAGAAGGCTCTCTGCTGCACTAATCCCCGACAGGTGTACCGTACACGGCAAACTCCACCAAACCTGTGTTGCCACCTGTTGACCTATGCACATCGAGACGAAGGGAAGTTGTCACCATATTGATTCCCTTTATGGCAAGTAAAGCGTTGACAATAACCTGTATCATGATAAAAATGAGGTGAGGTCTTGCCAGGAGGTTGTCTATGAAGAGGAGAATTGTCATTCTCGGCTGTATGGACACGAAAGGTGAGGAATACGCCTTTATCAGGGAGCATATCGAGAAGGCGGGCTGCGACACACTCACCGTGGATGTGGGCGTGATCAATCCGCCGCCCTTCGACCCCGATATAACGAGGCATGAGGTTGTAAAAGCAGCAGGCGAAGACTTTGACGCGCTGTTTGCCGAAGGCCCCACACGGGAGAGGATATCTCCGGTTATGGCAAGGGGGGCTGCAACAATCGTAAATGAACTGCTCGCATCGGGGAAGGTACACGGAATCATATCATGTGGCGGCACGCAGGGAAGTACACTTGCAGCGCTCGTCATGCAGGAGCTTCCCGTGGGATTCCCCAAGCTCCTCGTCTCCACCATGGCTTCGGGCAACACCTCGAATCTCGTGGGAATCAAGGACATCACCATGATGTTCTCGGTCGCAGATATCATGGGGCTGAACAGGGTGAGCCGTAAAATACTCGGGCGGGCCGCTGGCGCTATCGCGGGAATGGCCCGGACGGAGATCGAAGCCGCGGAACAGGAGCAGCCCCTCATTGCGATCACCACTGTCGGCATAACCACACCCGGTGCGATGAAGGCAAAGGAAGTGCTGGGTGAGGCCGGATTCGACACCATCGTCTTTCATGCAGTGGGGACCGGCGGCAGGGCCATGGAATCACTCATGAAAGAGGGACAGATCAACGGGGTGCTCGATCTAGCCACCATCGAGGTGATTCAGGAGATGCTCGGCGGCTACCTCGCGGCAACCTCCGAACGCATGACCGTGGCGACAAGCTTGGGCATACCGCAGGTTATCTGCCCCGGTGCCGTGACCTGTAATACCTATGGCCCCCCTGAAACGATTCCCGAAAAGTTCAGGGGGCGGCAGCTCGTCCGTCACAGTGCACTGTACACCAACGTACGTACCAACGCCGACGAGCTGCGGGCCCTTGCCAGGGTACAGGCCGAACGGGTAAATCCGGGGAAGGGCCCCATCGAGTGGTTCATACCCATGAAGGGTTTCTGCTCCTACTCCATTCCGGGTGGACCGCTGTACAATCCCGAGGCCGATCGTATCTATGTGGAGACTTTGAAAGAGGTGCTCAGGCAGGACATCCCTCTTCACATTCGGGAGCTCGACATAAACGATCCCGCCTTTGCTACCGAGGCCGCAGAACATCTCATCATCATGGTGAAGCAACAGCGCAGAGGAGAAGACTGACATGCCACTGATTCCCTTCAACGATATGATGGACAAGGCGAATGCAGGGTCCTACGCTGTCGGCTATTTCGAAACCTGGGACCTGCACTCGCTCATCGCAGTCCTGCGAGCAGCCGAGGCTGCCCGTTCACCCGTTATCGTGGGATTCAGCGGTATATATCTCCCCCGATTTCTCGGTGAGGAGCCTCGCTGGTTCGCATCCTATGCACAGGCCGGCAGAGCTGCCGCTGAAGCTGCCCAGGTGCCTGTTTCATACATCTTCAACGAATCCTATTTTCTCGACTGGGTCTACGATTCAATGGACCATGGCTTCAACCTGGTCATGTACAGCGATGAAGGGTTGACCTATGAGGAACGGGTCGCAAAGATAGGGGCACTTGCAAAGAAGGCCCACGGGCGTAGTATTGCCGTGGAGGCGGAGATGGGAGAACCACCCGACGCTCCTCACGCCCGCGGCAGTGATTTTTCGATGACCGATCCCGATGAAGCGGAGAAGTTTGTTCAAAAGACTGATATCGATGCGCTCGGTGTGGTTGTCGGGAACCGTCACTCAGACCTTGAGGGGGGGGTCGAGCTCGACATCGGGCTCATTGAGAGGATAGGGGTAAAAGTCAACATTCCCCTCGTGCTGCATGCCGGCTCGAGCGTGGACGAGCAGTCCATGAGAGAGGCGATCCGGGCCGGTATACGAAAGGTGAACATCGGCAGAGCGGTGAAGACGGCCGCATTCCATTCGATACAGGAACGAGCTTCGAATACCGGTTCCCGGTACCCCGGATACGAGGTTCTAGGGGCAGGGGGTGCTGTCGACCTGTTCGGTGGAACAGACGAAGCCATCGGAGATGCAGTTCGCTCACTTATGGAGTTGTTCGGAAGCACCGGCAGGGCATGATCCAGCACACTCTGCGTATGGAGCAGGGGCGGTGCGGCGGATGCCGCACAGGCCTTTTCAACAAGTGAAGGGAGGACAGTATGGCACGAAGATTTACGCGGGAAGCGGTTCTCGAGGGATTGCGAAAGGAAATACAGGCAGGCCATGCACTGTTCATGGCAAGCTGCGGCTCCGGCATCGTTGCCAAGTTTCTTGAACGGGCAGGATGCGACATGGCCGGCGTGTACAACGCGGTCAAACTGCGCAGCTACGGCGCGGGATCCATGATGGGCATGTGGCCCGTGTCCGATGCGAACGGTCTGATGTTCGAGTACGCCTCCCGAGAAATAATGCCCGTTGTCAGAGACATGCCGATCATGGCCGGAGTGAATGCCAACGACCCGACCAGGGAAATCCCTCACTTCCTTGGGGAGCTGATGCGTATCGGCATCATCGGTGTAAATAACTTTCCGACTGTCGGACTCATCGACGGAAACTTCCGCAATGTTCTCGAACACACCGGCATCACCTATGACAATGAGATAGAGATGCTGAAAACTGCGAAGGAAATGGGAATGGTGACCGTTGCCTATGCCTTCAACATGTCGGAAACGGAACGCATTGTGAAAGGAGCTGACCCTGACGTGTTCATCTTCCATGCCGGTACAACTATCGGCGGGTCAATCGGCTACGATCACCCCGACACCGTGGAGGACACGGCTGCACGGACACAGGAGATGTATGACACAGCCCGAAAGATCAAGAAGGACATTATACTTCTCACCCATGGTGCCGCACTGTCTGACCCGCAAAACGGGCAGAAGATCCTCGACCTTACTGACGGACACGGGCTGCAGACAGGCTCTGCCACTGAGCGCATTCCCCTCGAGGATGCCATACTTAACGTGGCTTCGGCATTCAAGAATCTGAAGGTGAAGTGATGGTATTAACCGTCAGGATGAGCCCTCACTCTTCCCCTCTTCTGACCCGGAAAGGGACCCGGCAACCAGTGCATCCATGCGCCGTAAACGCCTGCTGATTGCACGTGCCAGGTTCAGGATGATCATGGTGTAGGTTTTGAGATTCATCTTGGATATTCGGTACAGGTTCATATTCGAGAGGGTTAAAACGGACGTGGGTTCAAGCGTTCGAACCGTGGCAATGCTGGGCTGTACATCGAGGAGCTCCATTTCACCGAAGGTATCACCGACCTCGAGCGTGGCTATTCTCTGCACCACTGTCCCTTTGGACAGCTTCACCTTTTTAAGTACTTCAACCGAGCCATCACATATGAAGTATACCCGGTCACCCTGCCCTCCCTCCTCAACGATAATCTCCTTGCCGCCGTACTGCTCCTCCTTCAGGAGGGGTTTGATCATTTCGATATCCCCCTCGGAGAGTCCGCCGAAGAGACAGTGGGATTTCAGGAACTTATAGCCGATCATCGGTTCTTCCCTCTGTTGAGCGCTTCACGTACACCCTGATCCGGATACATCTTATTATACCATTCGTCAGTTTTCATAACATCCGATAAAAGAATTTCACCCCTCAATACCATGCCTATTCCGGAGCATCTCGAGCAGTGCCTGCGCGCATGCAAGGGCAAATTCTGGTTCGTTGATGTTGCAGTCAAGCTCCGTCACAGGTATTCCCTCTATCAGGTTCTCCTTCAGCTCATCGAACAGTGCACGGTCAGCTTCGGGCATCCAGAAAGCGCCTCCCGGAGCATCGATCATACTCAGACCCCTCAGCGGTATGAAGACCGCCACGCTGCCGGTGCTCCTGTTGAGCTTCACAGCCAGTATGCGGCCCAGCTCTCTGTTCTCATCCACCGATGTTCTCATGAGCGTAATGTTTGGGTTATGCTGATAGAATGTCCTTCCATTAAACCGCTCGGGAACAGATGCGGGCTCCCAGAAGTTCACCATATCGAGGCAGCCCGGAACAACAACCTGGGGGATACCTCGCTCTGCCGCCGCATCCATACGCTCCTCACCGGCCGCAAGCACCCCGCCCACGAGCTGATCGGCCCATTCCGTGGTCGTCATGTCGAGTACGCCGGTGATGTAGCCCGAAGCGATGAGCTCCTCCATCACCCTTCCGCTTGTTCCTGAACAGGGAAACACAACCACCTCGAAGCCCGACTTCTCGAGCATGTGCCGTGCAGTTTCAACCGCAGGTGTGGTGTTGCCAAACATGGTCGCGGCTATCAGGGGTCTGTCCGATTTGTCATCCACGTACGCTTCCACCATGGCACACACTGCAGCTGCGGCCCGCTGAAAAACACCGCGGCTTATCCTGTTGATGCCCGACACATCAACGATACTCGGCACCATGACAATGTCTTTGATGCCTACAAATCCCGAGACGTCTCCTCCTGCAGCGGTGGAGACCATCACCTTGGGCACGCCGAGAGGCAGTGCCCGCATCCCCGTGCAGGCGATCGACGTCCCTCCCCCTCCGCCCAGTGCAATAACGCCATGTATCATTCCGCTGCTGTAGAGCTCGGGGAGCAGAACCGATACTCCCCTGCCCATGACGGTTACGGCCTCACCCCGGTCGCCCTTTCTACGCAGTGCTTCGATGGAGCCGCCCCCCGCTTCGGCTGTCCTGTCACGCCCGATATCCGGCTTGAGCTGCGGCTCTCCCATGACGCCCGCATCAATGACGAGGGTCTCCAGTCCCTGATCCTCTATGGCCTGTTTTAAAAAGGCATATTCTCTTCCCTTGGTGTCCAGTGTGCCGACAATGGCGATTCTCTTTTTCATATCACTGTCCCGGATCTCTTGATTCTCAACATATGTGCTCCTGCCTACTCGAATGCGGCTCCCAGCCTCTGGGAAACCAGCCTCCTCACCTGCCGGGGATCGCTCAGCTGCAGTGCCTCTGCAGCGAGTGTGGAAGTTTCACGGAGGTCGAGCTGTGATACCGCTTCCTTGATCATCGGGATGGAGTATGGATTCATGCTCAGCTCGTCGACTCCAAGTCCCAGCAACACCGGTAAAGCGGACCTGTCCCCCGCCACCTCTCCACAGACCCCTGCCCATTTTCCCGAAGCGTGACAGGCTCGGGCGGTCAACTGTATAAGATGGAGAACAGCCGGATGCAGGGCATCACACAGGGAAGATGCCCGCCCGCTGCAGCGATCGGCGGACATGACGTACTGGCCCAGGTCGTTGGTCCCGATGCTCATGAAGTCGACTTCCCCTG
>JAGLSF010000136.1 GCA_023136305.1 Spirochaetota bacterium | reverse complement strand
ACTTGGTCCAGCACACGCGGGCGCTGAGGGTTTCAGAGAGGTCTACATCAATCGAACGGGTAAAGCGGTGTCAACCGGTAGGATTGATTTTCCGTACCTTGTGGGAACTATTATTGTGAAAGAGTCTTACATGGGTGAGGGAGGCATGAAGGGAAACCTCGGCGCACTCACGATAATGATTAAACGACATAGCGGCTATGATCCAGCCAACAACAACTGGGAGTACATGATGGTTTCCCCGGCCAGCGAGATAAAGGCACAGGGTAAAGTTGAAACGTGCATTGGTTGCCATGCTGCAGCTGCCGATACAGATTATGTCTTCAACGACAGACGATAACACTTCTTGCTGAGAATTGGAGTCTTAACGCGCTACGCGACACCCAGTATATCATATGTTAAGCGGCGTTGCGCGCTGATCAGGCCCACATGGGTGAATGCCTGCGGGAAGTTACCCAGGTGTTCTCCCTGCGGGCCGAGCTCTTCGGCGTAGAGCCCGAGATGGTTTGCGTACCCGAGCGCCTTCTCGAAAATAAACCGAGCCTTCTCCAAATCACCTGATCTGGACAGGCACTCCACATACCAGAATGAGCACATGCTGAAGGTCCCCTCAACACCTGTGAGCCCGTCGGAATCCCCAGCATCGATCCGGTAGCGGAAAACCAGCGAATCATCCACCAGATCATGCTCTATCGCTTTTAAGGTGGAGAGCCAGCGTGGATCGGTGGGTCCGATGAACTTCATGAGGGGCATGAGCAGATTTGAGGCATCCAGGTTCTTCGATCCTTTGTACTGCACAAAGGCCTGCCTCTCTTTGTCCCAAAAGTTGTTCATGATATCGAGGTAGATCTTGTCGCGAACCGTACGCCAGCGTTCCAGCGGTGCGGGAAAGGACCGTTTAACAGCGAGACGTATCCCCCGATCAAGTGCAACCCAGCACATGAGTCTCGAATAGAGGAACTCCCTTTTTCCGCCTCTCACCTCCCAAATCCCCTCATCCTCACGCATCCAGTTACGGCACACCCATTCCACGAGATGGGTCAGATTCTGCCAGAAATCGTAGGATATGGGCTCGCCATACTTGTCGTAGAGGTACACCGAGTCCATCAACTCTCCATATATGTCGAGCTGAAGTTGATTGTAGGCGCCGTTTCCGATACGAACCGGTTTCGAACCTCGGTAGCCTTCGAGATGCGGCAGCTCAAACTCGGTTAGATCGCGGCTCCCATCGATGCCGTACATGATCTGCAGTGATCCATCGGAGTTCAATTCAGCGCAGCGTGCCTCGATCCAGTTCATGAAGGCTGCTGCCTCCTCAGTGTAGCCGAGTCTGATGAGCGCGTACAGGGTAAAGGAGGCATCCCGTATCCAGGTGTACCGGTAATCCCAGTTGCGCTCTCCGCCTATGACCTCGGGAAGCCCGAAGGTGGGCGCCGCAACGATGCTCCCGTAGGGTTTCGACGTCAAGAGCTTGAGGATGAGGGCAGATCGGTCTACCCATTCCCGCCATCGACCTCTGTAGGTGGATTTGCCGATCCAGTTGCGCCAAAAGTTGACTGTTTCCTTGAAGGACTCGGAAACGAAGGTCGGTGATTTGGACAGCGATGCGCCGAGGGGCTGCGCCTCCTCGAGCACGAAGGAAAGGGTTTCACCCCTGTGAAGGGTGAAATCGGATATTGCCGCACCCTGCCGAATGCGAACGGGTGCGTCGGTTCTGAGGAAGAGCGATACGGGGTTGAAACCCTCTGAGGTGAAGGATACTCCCCCCTTTGTCTTTCTGACTTGATGCCCTGCCCTACCGTAGTCGAATCGAGGTTCACATATCATACGAAAGTGAATCGTGCCTTTCACCGTTTTTATCCTGCGCACCAGTCGGTGCGCTTGCATCTGCTCCTGCACGGGCATGAAATCGGAAAGCTCGGCAACGCCCTCCTGAAAGAGAAAGCGTGTGAGGAGCACGTTTGTATTGGGCAGGTAGAGCTGTTTGTGTCGTGCTCCCTGAGCCGACGGTGCGATACTGAACCTGCCCCCTCTCCTCGAGTCGAGCAGCGCAGCGAAGATGGTGGGGGCGTTAAAGTGCGGGAAGGCCATGAAATCGATGGACCCATCGTTTCCCACCAGGGCGACTGTGTTCAGGTCACCTATGACGCCGTAGTTTTCAATTGGTTTGTACTGCATCGTTTAAGAGCCTCGGTGCTTTGAATTGCATATTCAATATCTTAATGTGAAAACCGGGCATGACAAGGGGTTTTTCTATCGACGATTTGCAGGGCGGTAGCGACGATAAAGCTTTTATCTTCGCCAGTTTACTGTCAATATATAGTCACCGCCCCCAAATCCACCAAAGATTCCATAATACCGGATTGTTTTCCGATTTTGTATTTGTTTCGGATAAAGGGTGAAGTCCCCGGATAATGTATACACTTCATAGCTCCAGAAAGTTTTGTACCATCTCAACTATTCGAGTTTTTTTGATATAAATACCTATAATCTTTTATCTTATAACTATTAAATTTATCTACAGGAAACCATTCAGGAGCCCTTCATGGCTAAAGATTACGCTGATCTGGCACAGCAGGCAAAGGATGTACTCGAGGGAAACTGGCTTGGACACGCCACCAAACCTGCACCAAATCTCTATCCCCACCAGTGGAGCTGGGACTCCGCATTTATCGCAATCGGCTATTCCCACTTCAATCAATCACGGGCTGAAAAGGAATTACGTTCCCTGTTCGAGGGACAGTGGCAGAATGGACTCGTGCCGCACATTGTATTCAATCCCAAGGCCAAGGATTATTCGCCCGGACCGGAATTCTGGCAAACCCGTCGATCACCCTATGCAGGCCGGAAACCACTGACGTCCGGAATCATACAGCCACCGGTACATGCCACGGCCGTTCTTCACATCTACGAATATGGAAAAAAGAAAAGAGCGCTGCGTTTCCTCAAGGAGATGTTTCCCAAACTGCAAGCATGGCACGAGTATCTCTATCGTGATCGAAACCCGGATGGTGATGGCCTTTTGTACATACGGCACCCCTGGGAATCGGGTCAGGACAATTCACCGATATGGGATCAGGCATTGAAGCGAATCACCATCAAACCTGATGACATTCCGCTGTATAAACGCGTGGACACTGAAATCGTGGGAAACGAGGACCGTCCCAGCAATGCGGAGTATGACCGATACGCCTATCTGGTTAAAGTTGGCTACGACAACAACTATAATGAAGAGCGCATCAGGAAGGATTGCCCCTTTCTCATAAAGGACGTACTGCTCAACACAATCGCAGTTAAAGCAAACCGGGATCTGGCCGAGATTGCCCTCATTCTCGATAAAGATCCCACACCTTTCACCCAATGGGCTGACCTGACAGCCCGGAGCTTGAATACAAAACTCTGGAACGAAGAAAGTTCCATCTATTTTGATTTCGACATGACGACGAATTCGATTATCGAATCGCATGTTGCGGCGGGCTTTACCCCGCTCTTCGCAGGGGTACCATCGAGAGAACGGGCGGTAAAGATATGCGACCGGTTGAACTCCAACAGCTTCTGCCGTCTCGACCATGTCTGTCTTGCAGTTCCCAGTTACGACAAGGAAAAGCCGGGTTTCTCACCCAATCGCTACTGGCGAGGACCCATCTGGATAAACGTAAACTGGATGCTCTACCGTGGCCTCAAGCACTACGCTCTTCACGATTATGCAGAGCGGGTTAAGAAATCGATGTTGAAGCTTCCGGAAGAATGCGGCATCTACGAGTACTATGATCCGGATACCGGCCGCGGACATGGAGCAGACCACTTCTCCTGGACCGCAGCGCTCCTGCTGGATTTGTTGTACGAAGAGGACGCAATCGTGTAGAGGAGGCTGAGGATGAGAGGCCTTAAAGGGAAAAACGTTCTCGTAACGGGCGGTACTTCAGGAATTGGACAGGCAATCGCGGTACGATTTGCACAGGAGGGTTCCAATAACGGCTGAAAGTGTGGATCCGACATATCAGGAAGAGAATGAACGGTTGACACTGTATGGAAGGTGAAGAATGAATGTTCGGGAAGGTTTGCACATGTAACTTCATGAAAGGGCGTCTGTCTGCACAGGACAGGCGGGCGTTTATTTACTCGTCGTAGAAACCAAGCTTCTTCAGCTTCTTCAGCTTCGGGTTTATGATGGTCTTGCAGTAGCGAGAGTTTTGATTGTTGTCATAGAAATCCTGATTGTACTGCTCTGCAGGGTAGAAGGCCTTCAGGGATACGACTTCCGTCACGATGGGATCTTCGAAGTCCTTCGAAGCGTTTATCATTGACTCCTCTGCCAGCCTCTTCTGATCCTCATTGTGGTACAGAATAATGGAGCGATACTTGCGTCCCACATCTTCCCCCTGAGGGTTCAGGGTTGTCGGATCATGGACTTCCCAGAACAGTTCCAGAAGTTCGTTGTAACTGACCACCTTCGGATCGTACGTGATCTGAACGACCTCTGCATATCCCCATTTTCCCCTGCTCAATTCCTCACTGGTTGGATTCTCCTTCGATCCACCCGCATAGCCGGATTCGGCCGATGCCACCCCGTCGAATCTATCGTACAGAGCCTCGATACTCCAGAAACAACCGGCACCAAAGGTTGCGACTGCCATATTGTCTGCTGTATTTTCCTCCGTCACTCTCTCAGAAACCGTCTCCCCATGCTGCGAGAAGAGCGGTTGAGCTGTGAATAACACCATGCCAGCAGCTAACAGCACAATGAGTGGGATAATTATTTGATTTGTTGTTTTCACTTTAGAATCCCCCTTTCATTTTTTATTGGGAACTCTTTACACTATAAACAATAATCACCTGACGAAGGCGGGAACAGGGATAAATAGGAGGCATATGTTGCATACACACAAGGGGTTAATGGAATACACGCCACAGTCAGGCGGCACAATGTCCACCTCCTTTCGAATTTACGATGAAAAAGGGGGGATGCCGGATCCGGGCAGCGCCCGCATCCAGTAATATTTTCACGACATGGTTTTTGTATCCCAGATGTCACCAACTGAGAGAATAATTTGAGATCATATGCTATTGTAACTATCCACACTGCACTATCAGGGAATAATATATGGAAGGCCTAATCGAAGGATATCGCATGAGCACTATATTCTCTACCGCTAGATGGACCCGTGTTTTAAGGATTGCGCTCTGGATGCTATACCTTGACTGTTAATAGTGTAAAAATTAATGTAAGATTGAACCCATACGTTGAGAGTAAAAGTGTGTCGGGCTTCTTTTCCAATCAATAGGCGAGGTGAGTGTAATGCTCAAAAAGAAACCACATTACGATTCTGATATCAAGTGGTACGATATCACTGATAAGGAACTTTACATGAGTCGGCGGAGGTTTATCAGGGGGCTTGGCAAAACCGCTGCCGCAGCTGCATTCACCCTGCTCCTTCCCTCCTACTTGTCAAAGGCATGGGCCAACGATAAAAAGATAAAATTCGGAAGTATAGAGGAGAGTCCCTACAGCTCCGATGAGAAGCCGAACAGATTCACCGATGCATCCACCTACAATAATTATTACGAGTTCGGTCTGGACAAAGCAAGTCCTGCAAAGAAGGCAAGGGGTTTCAAATCACGACCCTGGACCGTTACTGTTGACGGACATGTGGAGAAACCCGGTGTGTACGATGTTGACAAGCTGATCAAGCGGCATGATCTGGAAGAGCGTATCTACCGGCTGCGCTGTGTCGAGGCCTGGTCCATGGTCATCCCCTGGGTTGGTATCCCCCTTGCCGATGTCATAAAGGGATTCGAACCAACATCGAAGGCACGCTATGTTCAGTTCTTTACCCTTTACGACCCTGAGCAGATGCCTGGTCAAAAGACGGATATAATTCCATGGCCCTACACCGA
>JAGLSF010000135.1 GCA_023136305.1 Spirochaetota bacterium | reverse complement strand
CACAGCGCGTGGAGCATCCCCCCGAAGCTCTGGCGTGATACGCGAGCACGGCTCGAACACCTTCGGACACCTCGGATGGAACGAACACCCACTGGGCATGTCCAGAGGGCTTGGCACCTCGCCCTGAAGCGGTGGCTCTTTTTTACGACCCGGCTCAAGCTCAGGCGCAGCAGCAAGCAGAACCTGCGTGTACGGATGCATGGGAGAGTCGAAGAGATCCACAGCAGGGGCGCGCTCCACGATTTTCCCGAGATACATCACACCCACCTCATCGCTGAGATAGCGAACCACCCTGAGATCATGGCTGATGAACACGAAGGCAAGCCCGGTAGTCTCCTTAAGCTCAATGAGCAGGTTGAGTATCTGCGCCTGTACCGATACATCGAGGGCTGAAGTAGGCTCGTCCAGTATGATAAAATCAGGGCTTGTGGCCAGGGCACGGGCTATGGCTATACGCTGACGCTGTCCCCCCGAAAACTCATGGGGATAACGCATTAAATGGTCCTCATTCAGTCCGACAGCCTTGAGCAGCCCGATAACGCGCTCGAGCCGTGCGCGACCCCGGTCAATGCGATGAATTGCCAGCGCCTCACCAATGATGTTCTTCACGAGCATTCTCGGATTGAGAGACGTGGAGGGGTCCTGAAACACGATCTGGAGCTTTTCCCTGAGCCGCTTGAGCCTCTTTCCATGCAGAAGGGTGATATCCTGGAGCCGGCCCGCTGTTTCCCGGGACACATCGAAGAGGACCTTTCCGTCGGTCGCCTTCTCGAGGTGCAGGATGGTCTTCCCGAGGGTTGTCTTGCCGCATCCCGATTCACCGACCAGGCCGAGACATTCTCCTCTACGTAGTGAGATGGTGACGTTGTCAACCGCGCGTACGTAATTCCTTGTACGACTCACAATGCCCCCACGGATCGGGTAATAGGTTTTAAGACTCCGTATCTCAAGCAGATGATCCGGCATAAACTCAGGCGACTCCTTCCTGCTGATAGAGAAAACAAGCGGCCAGGTGGCGATTGTCGGCACCTTCCATACCCCTGTACAGTTCCGGTTTCTGTTCCCTGCAGATGTCCATCACATGCGGGCAGCGCGGATGAAACCTGCACCCCGACGGCGGGCTCACCAGATTTGGAACATTCCCCCCGATGCTCTCGAGGCGCTCTCTCGAGCCGAGATGAGGAACGGAGTGCAGGAGCGCACTGGTATAGGGATGCAGGGGATTTTTAAACAGCTCCCGAACCTCCGCAAACTCCACAATTGTTCCTGCGTAGAGCACGATCACCTTGTCGGACACCTCCGATACAACGCCGAGGTCATGGGTGATAAAAAGTATGGATGAATGATACCGTTCCTTTAGATCCTCAAGGAGCTGGAGGATCTGTGCCTGTATGGTCACATCCAGGTTGGATGTGGGTTCATCGGCGATGAGAACGGCAGGGTTGCACCCAAGGGCCATGGATATGACAACGCGCTGCTGCATACCGCCGGAGAGCTCATGGGGATAACGTTTAACCACCTCATCGGGATTGGGAATGCCCAGGCTTCGAAGCAGGTCCACCGACCACCGCAGCGCTTCCACTTTGAGCAGGCGTCCGTAATGACGGTCCTTCAGCAGGTTTCCCTCTGCCTTGCGCAACTTGCGCCGATAACGCCATGTACGGAAGCGCTGATAGGCAGACAGGCGATCGCGTTTTTCCGCTATACGGTTCAGTACCGACTCACAGAGCTCCTGCTGCCGGTGGAGCAGAAAACTTTCACTCACCTGATATCCGACGCTGAGCACCGGGTTGAGTGCGTTTCCAGCCTCCTGAAATATCATGGATATGTCATTTCCACGAATTGAACGCATGAACTCATCGTTCTTCTGTGTCAAATCGATGCACGAATCCTTCGTGCCGTAGAGGATGCATCCGCTCTCAATCCTTCCGGGAGGCAGGATCAATCTGAGTATGGAGAGCACTGTGACGCTCTTCCCGCATCCTGTCTCTCCCACAATACCGAGCGTGTCGCCATCCTCCAGGGCAAAGGATATCTCGTCGATGGCCTTTACCACGCCCTCATAGGTGTAGAAATTGACCTTGAGCTTATCAATTTCGAGAACGGATTCTGCTGATTGCAGCTCTCGCACGAGCATCTCCTCCCCTATTTTCGTCTCAACCTGGGATCGAATATGTCTCGCAGCGCATCACCCAGGAGATTCCACCCCAACACGAAGAACAGGATGAACAGCCCGGGTATGGTAACCACGTACCAGTAGAGAAAGGGCTGCCCCTGCGGCCCAACGATGTAGTTACGCGCGAGGCTTACCATCTGTCCCCAGTCGGCGTAGCCCTCCTGTGCACCGAGTCCCAGGAAACTCAGTGCCGCGGCTGTGAGTACCATGGCGCCGATATCGAGGGAGGCGAGAATGAGAACGGGATAGATCGCGTTGGGCAGCACATGCTTGAATATCACCCTAAGTGTGCCAGCTCCCTGTGCCTGCGCAGCCCTGACAAAATCCTCCTCCCGAATGGTAAGAATGCTTCCGCGAATGGTACGGGCATAGATGGGCCATCCCACAATGATGAGGGATTTCATGATGTTATCGAGGCTCCGCCCCAGAGCCGTGACGATTGCCATGGCAAGTATGAGGAGCGGTAATGCCATGAATATATCGGTAATCCGCATGATGATCTCATCGATGATACCGCCGAAGTATCCGGAAATGCTTCCCACTACAAGACCTATCACCAGTATGCTCCCGACTACCATGAAACCGATTCTGAAGGCGGTACGTGTCCCCCAGATGACACCGTAGAATATATCGTACTGCTTGGTGGTGGTACCAAAGGGATGCCCGGGACTGGGTGGTTTGGGTACGACCGAGTACCCCTCATGTGGTATCCTGAAAGGCTCCTCAGGTTTTTCAGGAACAGCGATAAGGGGAGTAAACAGGGCAATCATGAGAAACAGGAATATCAGAGAAAGCCCAATGAACGAGAGAGGATTCCTGAGTATCTTGCTAAAGGAGAACTTGAATTCCTTGAGCCTGGGATGCTGCTCAAAGTCCAGCACGATCCTCCGCTTCTTTAAAAAAATCATGCGTATTACCTCAAACGCACTCTTGGATCGATATACGCATACAGCAGATCCACGATGAGATTTATCACCACGAACAGCGCACCGTTGAAAAGCACTGCCATGAGTACAGCGGGAATGTCGAGCTGGGTTGCCGCCTTGGCCCACCACCAGCCGAGGCCCTTCCGATTGAATATGGTTTCCGTTATGACCACTCCTCCCATGAGCTGTGCGAAGAGCCATCCCGACACAGTGATAACGGGGATGAGCGCGTTTCTGCGCGCATGCCTCCTGATCACCGTACGGGGTGCGGCACCCTTTGCGCGGGCAGTCAGCACGTATCCCTTGCCCAGTGACTCGAGCATGCTCGACCGCATGATACGCATGACCAGGGCGATCTGAATGGTGGTCAATGTAATCACGGGAAGCACCAGATGCCTGATTGCATCAACGAATATCCAGAAGCGACCGTTGAGCAGGGCATCGATGGTGTTGATGCGGGTATAGCGTACAAATTCCCCCGATTCAACAAAGACCTGTGCCTTATAGCCCAGGATCTCGGGAGGGAAAAGCCCTCGAAAGTATCCATAGAACACCATGAGCAGCACGAGGCCGAACCAGAAGGTGGGTAGAGACCAGCCCACGATGGAGAGAAACCTGGTAAAGTGATCGATCGGCTTGTCATGATGCACCGCAGACACAGATCCGAGCCATATCCCGCCCAATATGATGAAGGGCGCTGAAAAGAGGGCGAGCTCCACCGTATTGGGGAGAAAGTTCTTGAATGCTTCGATGGCCGGTCTGGAAACTGTGGTGGACCAACCGAAATTCCCCTTGAATATCTCCCTGAGCCAGTTGAAATACTGCACGAAGATCGGGCGGTCAAGGCCGTATGTCTTGATTATGCTGTCAATATGCTCGAGCTGCTTTATGTCCCTGATAAACGCAGATGCCCGCTGTTCCGGTGTAAACAGAGAAAGAAGGGCAAATATGATGAGCGTGACACCGATGAGTACAACGATGAGGAGCAGCAGCCTTCGAATGATATAATTCAGGAAATTCATATCAGATTAATAGGCGCGTGAATGTCGAGTTTCCAACCCTTCAATAATAAGTATCATAAAATTGATTCCAATAAGCATTGTGTTGGCGAACTTCGCGTAAAATCTTAAGAAAAATGTCATTAACAAGTATGAATTTTTCCATACGGTATATTCAAGAAACTCAAAGTTCGCCCTAATACCCATCCGGGAAGAAAAAGCAACAGATCTGCATCATACCAGTTTTCCCCTTTATTTCCAAAGGAAATGAAACTCCTTGTTCACGCATGCATATGGTGTTCGACGACTGCGAGTAAAACGGCCGCCTGAGGCGGCCGTTTTACCTATCCTCACACTTCTCAGTTTCCCTTGCTCAAGGGATAGAAGTACATCATCTGATCAACCACCGGGTTCCAGTAGTAACCCTTGATCCAATCGCGCACGTGAATACGATAGAGGGACTGACTGATCTGAAAACCGGGCGCATCCTCATAGTAGAGACGTGCAAGTTCATAGTATATTTTTTCGCGCTCTGCCGGATCGACCGTCTTTATGCCTTCAGAGGAAAGACGGTCCACGTCGGGATTATTGTAGGACTGCCACTCGGCAAATGTCCCCTGTGAGTTCTGATAGGGATGCACAAAATTGTGCGGGTCCGGAAAGTCAGCAACCCAGCCGATCACAAACAGGGGTGTCTTCTTCTTGACCATCATGTTCAGATAGTTACCCCAGTCAACGTTCATGATATCGATCCGGAACTTGGGGTTCAGCGACTCCACCGCGTCCTCAATCATCTGACAGGCGATTTCACGCTGCTCGTTTCCGGTGTTGTACAGGATGGTAAGTTTGAATCCCCTGTCCCAAACCTTACCACCCCAGGCCTTCTTGAAGTACTCCTCGGCCTTCGCCAGATTATAATTGTAGATAGGGTTGTTGGGATTGCGGTAGGGCAGCCCCTCCACAATGGGACTCGAGGGTGTTGTTGCATATCCCAGGAATGCGTCCTGAATGTAGTTCATATGATCAAAGCTGTGGGCAAAAGCCTTTCTCACATTGATGTCGGTGAAGAAATCCGGCGGAATACCTTCACCGTCGAGCTTTCCGCTCCACACAGCCTGATTCGCCTCGATGTTGATATCGAAGTTGAAGAAAACAGCCGTGTTTGCAAGCCTTGGCAGGTCCTTATAGATGGTCACCCCGTCGAGAGTCTCCATCTCAGGCCAGTACATGGTGTCCACTTCCACGACATCGGCATCACCTGCGTTGAACATGAGCTTCCGGGTTGTCCACTCCTCCACGAACTTTGCCACCACGTTCTTCACGGGTGCTGCACCCCTGAAGTAGCCGTCGAAACGGACTATGCTTACCTCAACACCGGGTTCCCACTTTACGAGCTTGTAGGGTCCAGTGCCCATGACAGCGTTGTACAGGGCTTCGGTACCCTGAGCGGGATTGTTGTACTCTTTCCAGTTGGCAGCCATACCGTCCCATGCGCCGTGTGAGATCATGTAGTCCTTGCTCATGATGCCCGACCAGTACTGTGCCAGAATACCGATAAAGGGCGGATAGGGCTCAGGCAGGTGAAAGACCACGTTCTGTCCGTCGACCTCGACCGCATTGTCGATGTCCTTGAAATCCACGATGATGTTCCCGTCTCCGTCCCGTGAGCCGGCTGTGCCGAGCAGAGGCTCGTAGAACATCCAGATCGGGCCGCCGTCCTGATCGGTTACCAGGGCCCGTTCGAAGGTGTACTCCACATCCTCCGGCGTGACTTCAGTACCATCGTGGAACTTGATGCCCTTTCTGAT
>JAGLSF010000134.1 GCA_023136305.1 Spirochaetota bacterium | reverse complement strand
GGACAGCCCCTGAAGAAGGATAAAGATGGCAGTGCGGTGGGCTTGAAGGGTGATGAAATACCCATCTATGGACGGGTCGTTGCAATGGCTGATGTCTATGATGCCCTTCGTTCAAAACGTGTCTATAAGGAGGCGTGGACGGAGGAGGATGTACTGCATGAGATACAGCGTCTCTCCGCTTCGAAGTTCGACCCTGATATCGTCGATGTCTTCTTCGATATCCTCGATCTGATACGTTCCATCACAGCCCGCTATCCGGACGTGGATTAGGAAGGTTACACGCAGATCCTGTCAGCGCGAAGGTAATGTATCCCGCGAATAACCGACTCCAGGCTATTTCGTGCATTTATCTCCAGTGTCATGAGAGCCTCAGAACCGAACTGTTCGAGAATGGTGTGTATGTCGAGCACTCCCTCTCCAGGCGGATAGTGATCGAGCAGGCCCGAGTCCATGTCATGTATATGGACACCTCCGCACCGATCTGAGAAGCACTCCTGCCAGGTATGCATGGGAACATACCCGAGAGCATCGAGCATGCAGGTATGACCGATATCGTGCCAGTAACCGAGGTTTGGAAAGGGAAGGGCAGTGAAGATTGCATCGAGTTCATCGGGTAGGGGGATCTCGTAGTAATGAAGGCGGGTTTCGATGAAGAAGTTGAGCTCCGGAAATCTCGGGCAGATAAGCGCAACACTGTCTATGATCGATTCGAGATAGGGCCGGCTCTGCCAGGCCCTCCTGCTGACGGTTTCTTCGAACAGCTCGCCCCTGTATGCCCCTTCGGCCCGCACCGCATCCCTGTATGTGAGACACATGGACTTCAGCTCTTCGTCCTCAACCCTTCCCGTATGGATGACTAGTGCACTGGCACCTGCGGCAAGGGCCCATTCAGCTGTGGTGGATATTTCCTCGACCTCTTCCAGGCGAACCTGCTCATCGAGGCTTGCAAGACGCGGCGCATAGTATGCCTCTCCCACCTCTTTGCCCGGATGTGCGACTGCATGCACCGAGGTGACGGGTATGTCTTCATCACGGATCAGTGAATCCAGGTCGGTGAAAAAATCTCTGTCACCCTTGCTTCCTATTTCAAGGGAATCCACATGGGGAAGTATCGCCAGCACCCGGTCGATGTCTCCCCCTGCCCAGGATGTTGAGAATGCAAGCTTCATCGGTATGTTCCCTCACTGGAGTTTCTGATGCATAAGCTACTAAGAAATCGGCTGCGGAGGAACATTTTTTATCTGCCTCCCTTTGTATCGATGATGGGACCCACCCGATGACGGACGATAAATAGATTGACTCATCCCCAGCGCATGCTATTTTATCTTTTAGCCGTATCCGCAGAGCTGGCTCCAATTCCTGCAGCCTGTTTTATCAATACCGCGATATCTCATAAGGAGAAGAATAGATGACTCAATTGGAACAGGACTCAATCAATACCATTCGGTTTCTAGCGGTTGACGCGATCCAGAAGGCTAACTCGGGTCATCCCGGCCTCCCCATGGGAGCTGCACCCATGACATATGTGCTCTGGAAGGAGTACCTGAAACACAATCCGCTCAACCCGGACTGGCCTGACCGTGACCGCTTTATTCTCTCGGGCGGACATGGCTCCATGCTGCTCTATACCCTGCTCCACCTGACGGGATATGAGGACATGACTCTGGATCAGCTGAAGGCATTCAGGCAGTGGGGTAGTCTCACACCCGGTCATCCGGAGTTTCACGTCACCCCCGGTGTGGAAGCGACAACAGGCCCGCTCGGGCAGGGCCTGTCAAACAGCGTCGGGTTTGCTCTATCAGAGAGAGTGCTTGCCCAACTCTTCAACAGGGAAGGCTTTCTCCTTGTCGACCACCATACCTATGTAATTGCATCGGATGGTGACCTGATGGAGGGTGTTGCATCTGAGGCGGCTTCCCTTGCCGGGCATCTCGGGCTCGGTAAGCTGATCGTTCTCTACGATGATAACGATATTTCACTCGCGGCACCCACACGGGTGGCCTTTACCGAGGATGTTACCGCCCGATTCGAGGGATATGGATGGCAGGTGCTGCAGGTGAATGATGGTAATACCGATGTGGACGCCATTCGCAACACCCTGAAAGAGGCACTCGCAGAGACGCGGAAACCCTCAATCATTCGGGTCAAGACCATCATCGGCTACGGCAGCCCGAATAAGGCCAATTCCCACGCTTCCCACGGCTCACCGCTTGGAGAAGATGAGGTGAAAGCCACCAAGGAAAACCTTGGGTGGCCATCAGAGAAGTCTTTTCACATTCCCGACGGGGTGCTGGAACACTACCGTACAGCCGTAGATGAGGGGAAGGCCGCTGAAGCAGAGTGGGAAAAACTTTTCTCCGCATATTCGAAGAAACATCCCGAGCTTGCAGAGATGTGGAAAACCCTGTGGTCAGGAAAACTTCCGAAAGACTGGGAGAAGGCGCTCCCCGCCTTTTCAGCCGACGAAGGCTCAGTGGCCACGAGAAAGGCGTCGGGGAGCATTATCAATGCGTTGGCGTCCGTCCTTCCCCATTTCATCGGCGGTTCCGCCGACCTCGCCCCTTCCACAAATACCTATATGAAGGATGTAGAGGAGCAGCAGAAGGACAGCCCCGGCGGCCGCAATATCCGTTTTGGTGTTCGCGAGCATGCCATGGGTTCGATCGTCAACGGTATGGCATATCACGGGGGGCTCATCCCCTACGGCGGTACCTTCCTCACCTTTTCAGACTACATGCGTGGTGCGGTCCGGATTTCCGCACTATCCCGTCTCCACACGGTGTGGGTGTGGACCCACGACAGTGTATGGCTCGGAGAGGACGGCCCCACCCATCAGCCCGTTGAACACCTCGCCTCCCTGCGAGCGATTCCAAACCTTACCGTGATCCGGCCCGCCGACGCCAATGAAACCTCGGCAGCCTGGAAGGTTGCGGTTGAGCATAGCGAAGGCCCTGTTGCGCTTATCTTGAGCCGTCGGGGGCTTCCCATTCTTGATCAGGATGTATACGGCAGAGCCGAAAACGTGGCGAAGGGGGCCTATGTACTCTCCGATTCTGACAGTCAGCCGGAGGTGATACTCATCGCTTCCGGGTCCGAGGTGTCCCTTGCAATGAAAGCACAGAAACTTCTCATGGAAAGGGGAGTGCAGGCCCGTGTTGTTTCCATGCCGAGCTGGGAGCTCTTCGAGCAGCAGGAAATGTCCTATAAAAATCAGGTTCTCCCGCCCGAGATCAGAGCCCGCGTGGTGATTGAGGCTGGTGTGAGCATGGGCTGGCACAGGTATGCGGGTGATATGGGGAGGTTCGTGTGCCAGGATATATTCGGTGCGTCGGCACCCTACAACGTACTTGTCGAAAAGTTTGGGTTCACACCCGAGCGAGTGGTCAATGAAGCGCTGAAGGCAATCTCAACGGCCAAGAAATCATGAGCAGAAGGAATATATCAAGAGATCGAGCCTCCTCACCGCAGACTGGGGAGGCTTTTTTATGACGATCGGGTGTACCGCTCTCTCAACTTCCGGGCTGTATCAGTGAGCCTGATCAACTTGTAAAAGGCCTCATAGGTGGTGGGTGGTTCACAGCCATATGCCCACCCAATCTGATCACATTCCCTTGTAGGGGCGTACAGTTGCCCCTATGCGATGCATGTTCTCATCCATTGACAGTTTCCCTCCATGTACATGCACCGAAAAAATTGAAATCTGGGGAGTGCATGGTATATTCTTTTTATAGTTACCTGTGTACAATCACAAGCAACATTACAAGGGAGAGTGCCAATGGATGAGAAGGGGACGAACAAGGGGTCTGATGAGAAGTTCTGCGAAAACTGTGGGGCCGCTATCGAGGCCAGGGCGGTTATCTGTCCAAAATGCGGGGTTCCGATCGGTCCCTATAAGAAGCTACTCGAGCAGAGGGAGCATGCAAGTGATAAGTCGAGGCTTGTGGCGCTTCTGTTTGCATGGTTTTTTGGTATGCTTGGAATTCACCGTTTCTATGTCAACCGGGTAGGGAGCGGAATACTGTGGCTCCTCACCTTCGGACTTTTTGGTGTTGGAGCGCTGGTAGATCTCATACTTATCGCTTCGGGCAAATTTACCGATAAGGAGGGAAAGCCACTCCTGGTGTGGACAATCGATTAGTACAGCATTGATGTGAGCGGTATCCTATGGTTGGTAAAAAGTTCATGAGACGGTGGCGCAGCTTCATCACAAGCGGGTACCGCTTTAAGCAGCGGGGGTTTGAGCAGTACAACACCCTGACAAAGCTGAAATTCCTCAACAGTGCGCTTCTTCTCGGTGCAGTTCTCTGCCTCACCATTCTCGTCATACAGGTCGCCACGGGAGTATCCCATGTGCTTCCGCTCTATATACTGCTCTTTGCCGCTTTTCTTGGCCTTGTTTTCCTGCTCCGAAAGAGGCACTACATCAGATTGGTCAGCCATGGGCTTCTCGGTTTGTTCATGATTGCCATGTATTTCACCTTCACTAGTAGCGACGACTATGCATTTGTGACCCTTTTCTTCCTCATTTCGTTTCCCGTGGGTGCATACTATCTGCTGGGGAAACGGGAGGGCAGTTTCTGGGTTGCAGGCTATGCGAGTGTCTATCTTATTCTCATCCTTTTAAACCGTCTGGGTGTCCTTTCGAGCCCGCACGCAATGCGATACGTACTTCTCGGCTTCATTAATCTCGTGGTGGTTTCCTTTTTTGTCTATCTCATAGCTGACAGGCACTATCGAGTCGTGGGGTTCATGGAGGGGCAGATATATCTCGATCCGCTGACGAATCTGAAGAACAGAAAAAAGCTGCTCATCGATATATCCAACACCCGTTCCCCGACTCTGTTTATCATAAATGTGGATGACTTCAAGGAGATCAACGCCATTTTCGGATACCGAATAGGTGACTCGGTACTTATTTTTCTTGCGAAGATATTCTCTAACATTCTGCCTGATTTTGTGCTGGGGGTGTACAAGCTTGCTGGCGATGAGTTTGCGGTGCTCATTGATATGGACAGCCGGCAGGTAACACAGGATATGATTGTGGACACGGCCAACTCCATCACGGAATACCTACGGCAGGAACGATACGGCTACGCGAAGTATGAGGTCATGCTCAGGGTAACCATGGGTATTGCCCAGGCGCAGAGTGTGGGCGTCAGGAGCCTCTTCTCATGTGCGGACATTGCCCTGAAAACGGCGAAGCAGTTACGAAAACCTTTTATGTTCTACAGAGATGCCCATACAACGAGGAGTAAATTCGAGGACAACCTGAAATGGATGAAGATCCTGGCCGATGCCATCGAATATGATCGGATATTCCCCTACTATCAGCCCATCATTATCAATGCGACGGGGGAGATAGAGAAGTATGAATGTCTGGCCCGGATTGCAGATCGAGGCGGCCGGATCTATACACCAAATTTTTTTATGAGCATTGCCAAAAAGACGAGGCTGTATGATAAGATAACCCGGGCCATGATTCGTAAAACCTTTGAGGCATTCAAGGAAAATTCCACCGAGTTTTCAATCAATATGTCAGTTGAGGATTTCCTTGACCCCTATACCCTTCAGTATCTCAAGTTTTACCTCTCCGAGTTTCCCACCGTACGAAACCGTGTCTCCTTTGAGATACTGGAAACGGAAAGCGTGACCGATTTCGAGAAGTTTGCCAACCACATAGCTGATATGAAGAGTTTCGGCTGCAAGATCGCTATCGACGACTTTGGTACAGGGTACTCCAATTTCGACGTCCTTCTGAAACTTCAGCTCGACTATCTCAAGATCGACGGGACCCTGATCGAGAAGATGGACACCGATGCGAACTCACGGATCATTGTAGAGAATATCGTCAACTTCTGCAGGAAGATGGGTATCAAGACGATCGCTGAGTATGTCCATTCAAGAAAGAT
>JAGLSF010000133.1 GCA_023136305.1 Spirochaetota bacterium | reverse complement strand
GATGTTTCGTTTATCTCCGATAACATCAATAAACCATACCTTTTCACCATTTCTTGTTTTATTTTCCTCACATGCTTTCATAATCCCAAAAGAAGCGCCATCACCCATACCAAAAATTATATCGGCACCGGCAGCAATTAACACCTCAGTGCTTCGCTTACCTCCAGCAGCATCTTCGTAAGCTGCTTCTCCAATTACATTATAGAGGAACTTAATCTTTGGATTCACAGAGTATAGTCCCTCCATAAAACCCACTGTCATTCTGTTCCAATCAGGTACCTCAGCTGAAGCAACACATCCTATAACATGTGATTTTGTCATTTTTGCTGCTAGGACACCCGCCAGATAAGCACCATCCTGAGCTTCGGCCTCATAATTAGAAACCAGTCCGTGTTTTACAGCACCCGGATTTTCTACAACCGCCACTCTAATATCTTTTTCGATTGCTACTTCCGGTGCAACTGTTTGGTACCCGGAAGCATGAGCTATTATGAGATCGAATCCCTTTCTAGCAAGGTCACGAAGAACAGGCTTAATATCCCCATATCCTTGATTCTCAGCAATCTCTATAGTTAAGCCCCATTTCTGTTTAAGCTTGATCAAACCAACTACACCCATCTGATTCCAACCTTGATCGGTACTACTTGCAGGAACAACTACTGCCACCTTCAAGGGCCTGTCCCCAGGATGAAGCGGAACTGCAAGAACCTTATTGATATACGGCACTAATGAAAACAAACTTACAATTAGTAGTAATAACATTTTTCTCATTTTCATGATCTCTCCTTTTTTTAGGATTAAAAATAGGGAATTATATTCTCCTTTTTCAAAATAACAAACCGAGCAAACTAAAGCATCTGAGATATCATAAGTTACACACTATTCAGACTAACTAAATCTGAAAATATGAAATACGCGTTTTTAATGAATTGATAAGCCTTTCTTCATTTGTTTTAAAAAAATATTCTAGAATATACTCCGAGGACATAACTAATATGTCAGCAATATCTACCTTCAATCTAATTATTTTAATGCACTATTATTTTCTAATCATAAAATTTGTAAAGTCCCCGTTCCATAAGACTGAAGGCCTGGTTTTCGACTCCGGTGAGAATTATAAAGGTTCCCGGCTCAAGTGGAATCTGTATATCCTCGAGTATAGGTTTATTATCAAGTCTGTAGGTAAAGGTCATTGCCTCACTCATGTACCTGTAACGTATTCACAATTCCAGTGGGTTAAAGATACTTACAAAGAAGGGATTCTTAAACCACCTTTTCATTTGCTCCGAAAAATTCATTCTGTTACAATAGAGTCCAGACCAGACAGGGGGCCGACTATGGGATCAAAGGTGGAAGATCAGTTCTTGTCCACTACCGGTATGAAACTTAAGAGCGACAGCGAGAGAATTGGCTGTATCGTGGTGCCGAGCTTCCCCGAACTTGGAAGGCTGACCGCACTCCGCTTTTTAGAGTGGGTACAGGAAAATCCGAAGGGTGTCATCAGCCTGCCGACTGGAAAGACACCTGAATATTTCATAAAAGAGGTGAATCGATATCTCACAGGATGGAATGACAGGAAAATACAACAAGAACTGGAAGCCTCAGGAGTGGATGCTTCGAAGAAACCGGTTATGTGGGGCCTTCATTTTGTGCAGATCGATGAGTTTTACCCCATCAATCCTCTTCAGCACAACAGCTTTTACTTCTATGTAAAAAAATACTATCTCGAAGGATTCGGCCTCGATGCCGAAAAGGCCCTTCTTATTAACTGTGACCATATCGGCCTCGGGGAGGGTCAGGAGCTCGAAGAGGTTTGGGGGGATGGTGAAGTCGATCTGACCCTTCGATACCGCCAGCCCGCAGACAAGAAGGAAAAGCTGCAGAAACAGGCACTTGAACGTATTGATGAGTGGTGCATCGAGTATGAACGAAAGATACGGGAGTTGGGTGGGATCGGTTTCTTCCTCGGGGGCATTGGACCGGACGGGCACATCGGGTTCAATATACGCGGCTCTGATCTATTCTCAACCACCCGCCTGACACGCACCAATTACGAAACCCAGGCCGCGGCAGCCCAGGACCTCGGTGGCATGGAGATAGCACGAAAGAGGGTCGTCATCACCATCGGGCTCGCTACCATCACGTACAACACATCCTGTGTTGCACTCATCATTGCTGCCGGGGAGGCGAAGGCGAATATTGTTGCCAATTCAATCCTCAGGGAGCAAACCATACACTACCCCGCCACTGCACTCCACGATCTTCCGGAAGCCCGTTTCTATCTCACGAGAGGGGCCGCAAAGAACCTCCCTGAGAGGAACATCGCCCTTATCAAATCCGACACAAAGATCGAACCACAGGTTGCAGTACGTATCATTATTGATATATCACTCGAACAGCGTATACCCATTGCAAAACTTGAGAAAAAACACCTTGAGAGCAATGGGTACGGTAAACTGCTTCTCCGGAATGAACAGGGAAGCCTTAGTTCCCTGAAGGAGAGGGTCATTTCAGCACTTTTAGAGAAAATTGAGCGTGGCATTGCAGCAAAAAGTGAACGGACCTTCTTGCACACAGAACCTCATCATGACGATATCATGCTTGGGTATCTTCCAGGAGTTGTGCGGCACATCCGCGACCACAGTACCAAACACTGCTTTGTCACCTTTACCAGCGGATTCACCGCAGTCACAAACCGATTCATGCTTGATCTCATCACAGACCTGAAGGACGTACTTGACAGACATGGCTTTGATGAGCTGTACAGGGAGGATTACTTCAATCCGGAAAACACCATAGGCAAGAACAGGGATGTCTGGCAGTACCTCGACGGTGTAGCAGCTGATTCGCCGGCAATGAAAAACGAAGGCCGTCTTCGCCGACTTCTGCGCAACCTTATAGCCCTGTACGAAGAAAACGACATCGAACAGATCAGAGACCGTATTGCGGAGCTGATCAACTATTTTAAAACCCAGTACCCTGGAAAAAAAGACCTGCATCTCATTCAGAAACTCAAGGGAACGTGCAGGGAGTGGGAGGGAGACTGCCTGTGGGGATATTTCGGATGGCACTCGGATTCAGTACATCATCTCCAGCTTGGCTTTTACACGGGTGACATTTTTACCGAAGAACCAACCGTGGAGCGTGACGTCACTCCTATTGTAGCATTGCTGAGGAAGACACAGCCTGATGTGGTGAGCGTCGCACTTGACCCGGAAGCAAGCGGTCCTGACACACACTACAAGGTGCTTCAGGCGCTCTCAGAGGCGCTCAGATTCTATGCAGACGAAACGGGACGCAGGGATATTGAGGTGTGGGGTTATCGAAACGTTTGGTATCGATTCCACCCGTCGGAGGCGGACATGTTTATCCCCGTATCTCTCAATATGTTTGCTCTGCAGGACAATGCCTTCAAGAACTCCTTTCTCTCACAGAAGGATGCTTCATTTCCATCCCACGAATACGACGGCCCCTTTTCCAGGCTGGCACAAAAGATACAGGTAGAGCAGTATCAGATGCTCAAGACCTGTCTCGGGCGGGAGTTCTTCAATGAACACAGAAGTGCGCTGCTTCGTGCCACAAGGGGCATGGTCTTCATGAAATCAATGAGTCTCGATGAACTCTACCAGCATTCCCGGGAACTCAAGAAACTCACGGAGAACCTGTGAGCTCATCAACAGCCAGGCCTGCCGCTTCATCGAAGCCGACTTCGGTAAACCGCTCATGGGCATAACTGATGGATGACGAAGCGTTAATGCGCACATAGCCGTGCTCGTATCCCCTGTCTTTGAGGATGCGCATTATTTCACTATAACTTCCACCCTGAGCCCCCACGCCCGGTATGAGAAGCGGCAGTGAATGACCATTCTGCAGCACCCTTTCTATGCAGGTGCTGAAATCCCTCTGCGTGGCGCCAACCACAGCACCGATTCCGGGATGCTGCACCGCCCATGATCCGATCGTGCCGAGTATCCGCTCATAGAGCGGCATACCGGAATCGAGACTGCTGAACTGAAAGTCCCTGGAACCCGGGTTTGAGGTCAGTGCCAGAATATAGAACCCCCTGTCTTTGTACCCTGTAAATGGCTCTATGGCGTCGAATCCCATATAGGGATTCAGGGTCACCGCGTCGCCCCCAATCACCTCGAACACGAAGCGCGCATAGGCTGCAGATGTTCGCCCGATGTCCCCGGCCTTCAGGTCTATGATCACCGGCAGGCCCAGTTTCTTTGAAGCTTGGGTGAGTTTCGAAAGTGCCTGAAGGCCTTCTGAGCCATACTGGAGATAGTAGGCTGCATTGGGTTTGACCGCCGATATCCTGTTCGATATGGCCCCAAGTATGGATGAAAAGTAGCGAACGATTTCATCGCCGAGATTCCGCGATGTATCGATCTTCATCCTGTCTGCCACAGGGTCCATGCCGAAGCAGAGCACCGACCCGCTCCTTCCAAATGCCTCACGGAGTTGCTGCAGGTATGGATGCTCTTTCATGATTTTTCTCCTCACCCTTTCAGGTTTCTCGATCCGGGTTTTACCGCCGGTATGTTTTGAGCGCAGAGCGGACAGGCATCGGGCTTATACATGGGAACGTCCATCTCGAGTGAGTAGTAGTAGGGCTCATCGGGTTTGAATCTGCCGCTCGACCGATTTACGATTGACGCGTAGCCTCTCACCGTACCGCCGGCAGCACGTACAGAATCACCAACCTCGATTACCGAACCGCCTGTCGTTATGACATCCTCCACGATGAGCACCGCTTCTCCCCTTTCGATTCGAAAGCCCCGCCGGAATGTCATCATACCCTGCTCCCGCTCCAAAAAGATCGCCCTTGTACGGAGCAGGCGGGCGACCTCATAGGCAACGATAATGCCGCCTACCGCCGGTGCAACAACAGTATCGATACGCTGTCCAGAAAAATGCTCAGCTATGTCCTCCATGAAGGCGAGGGAGGTATGAGGGTGGGAGAGCAGCAGAGCACACTGAATATAGGTATCGGAGTGGTTGCCGGATGTGAGTAAGAAGTGGCCTTCCAGCAGAGCACCCGTGGATTTGAGCAGCTGAACTGCTCTATCATGTTCCATATTCTTCCCCTCCTCCCTTATTCCCTGCTAGGGGAGTTGACCACCCATGAGGGCAATGAGAAGCGCCTGTGCCGTATAGAGCCTGTTTTCAGCCTGTCTGAAAATTACCGACCCTTCACAGTTGATAGCGTACTCATCGATCTCGAAACCCGGATGAACGGGCATATCATGCATCACGTGGACATCACTTCCCTCTATAAGCCCGCGATTGACCTGATAGGGCAACAGGAGCTTCATACGCCGTTCCTTCTCTTCGCGATAGGCATCATCATGAAAAAGCTCCATGTTAACCCAGGTGTCCGTATATATAAACTCACACTCCTTGAGAGCATTTTGGAGATCGAGGGTTTCAGCCACAGTATCCCCTTTCTCCAAGCACTGTGCAACATCGGGAGGAATCTCATCCCGGATGGGCGTTACCAATGTCAGGCGAACACCTACCTTGCTGCATGCGAGCAGAAGAGAGTTTGCAACATTGTTCTGTACCCCGATGTAGCAGATCGACGTGTCATAACTTCCCTTCACTTCAAAAACAGTCATGAGATCGGCGAGAGTTTGTGATGGGTGGTACAGATTACAGCATCCGTTGATAACCGGGATGTGAACGGAATCAGCAAGTTCTCTTAAATCCTCGTGATGTATAACCCTCGCCATGATACAGTCGAAAACTGTCTCCAGATAGCGTGCTTCATAGGAGATGGGGGATATGGAGAAATTGCTGCTTTCCCAATCCATGACCACCGTATCACCGCCCAATTGTTTCATGCCGAGCTCGAAAGCGGCCCGGGTGCGGGTCGATGTTTTCTGAAAAAGGAGGAGCAGGGATTTTCCTGTGAGACTGTCGCTGTATTGAGCAGAGTTTCTCTTGATATCGATTGCCAGTTCCACAAGGGAAAGGATTTCCCCC
>JAGLSF010000132.1 GCA_023136305.1 Spirochaetota bacterium | reverse complement strand
ATTACAGGACCAGTGTTGAGACCGATGAGATGCTTGTCAAGGTGAGGGAGGATGTGGCGGATTTCATCAATGCGCCGTCGTGGAAGGAGATTGTGCTCGGTCCCAACATGACCACGCTCACATACAATCTGGTATGGGCTCTTTCGAGGGTATTCAAACCGGGCGATGAGGTCGTTGTGACACGGCTGGACCATGGTGCGAATATTGACTCATGGAAGTCGCTCCAGGAATATGGCGTGAAGGTACGGTATATCGAGATACACCCGGATGACTGCACACTCAACTATGATATGGCAGCTGAAATCATCAATGAGAAAACCAAACTTGTTGCTGTCGGCCTTGCCTCCAACGCAGTTGGCACCGTTAACAACGTGAAGCTTCTTGCAGAGCTTGCACACGGTGTGGGAGCCTACGTGTACCTCGATGCCGTGCACTTTGCTCCCCATTTTCCCATTGATGTCGAGGATTTGAACTGTGATTTTCTGGTCTTTTCTGCGTATAAATGTTTTGGTCCCCATGTTGGATTTCTCTGGGGAAGGATGGAGCATCTCGAAAGCATCAATCCCTTACGACCCTGGCCTTCATACAACGAAGTCCCGGGGAAGTACACTCTTGGTACCCCGAACATGGAGGGATTCGCAGGTGCGAGAGCAGCTTTCAACTATATCGCAGCGGTCGGGAGTGAGTATGGTCGCGATTTCACATCCCTCTACAGAGGATTTAAAGGAAAACGTTTAAATCTTAAAACGGGTATGGCGGCGATTGTGGAATACGAATACGGGTTGTCCCAAAAATTAAATGCCGGACTGAAGTCGTTTAAGAATATTCGCGTGTATGGTATTACCGATTCCAAAAGAATTCGCGAGAGATGCCCGACCTATTCTTTTACCATGAAGGGGATGACCTCGGCTGAAATATGCAAGAAGATGAGTGATGAGTATATATACGTTTGGAATGGTGAAGATGGATTGGGTGCTTTGGAGCTGGTGGAGTATCTGGATATCGTAAAAATCGGCGGGCTTCTCAGGGCCAGTATTGAGCATTACAATTCAGAGGCTGAGATTGATCGATTTCTCGAAGTTTTGGAATCAATATCCGATTGACTTTCATGCGATATGTATAACATCCCAACTCTATCCCTCTGTGTCGAGCAGGGTGCATAAGCTCCCACTGTAGAAAATTTATGGAAAAATGAAACGAGAGGAAAGGCATCGAATTGGATATCAAGCCCATCGAGACAAAGAAGCGTTACGTCCTCGTCATTGATCAAATCCTGGATCTCATTAGAGGGGGGGGGTTCAAAGCTGGCGACAAACTGCCCCCTGAGAGAACGATGGCTTCGAAACTGGGGGTGAGTAGGCCGTCCGTGCGGGAAGCATACTGTGTTCTCGAGATGGTCGGCATTCTTGAAAGCAAAGTGGGGTCGGGTACTTTTGTGAAGTCGTCAGATATCGATCAGATCTCCATCAGCAAGATAAGGGACATATCGAACCAGGAGGAGAGCCCCTATGAGATACTGGAGGTTCGGAAGATGATAGAACCCGAAATCGTCTTGATCGCAGCAACCAATTCGACAGTGGAAGACGTGCAGGACATTGAAAGAATACTGAACAAGATGAAGGCGGAGATGCAGGAGAACGGCACCTACAATGTTGACACGGACGCTTTGTTTCATTTGAGGATTGCTCAGGCCACAGGTAATGCGGTGCTGTTCAACGTCATGAAGTATATCATGGATCTTCTACGTGAGAGGCTCTGGTATACGATCATCGATGGACCGTCGGTCACAGAGGAAGATCTTAACAAGGATATGCGATTTCACGACGAGTTGCTCAGATGTATCAGAGATAAGGATCTTACAAGTATTCGTCCGATTATGACCAGACGATTCAACGAAATTCAACGGAGCATTGAGTAGAGGTCATTGAGGGCATTTATTTTACGGCAGGATGAAGCAGAATGAACAATGAAATGCGTATCGACATGCTGCGGGGCATGATGCGGATTCGGGCATTTGAAGAGAAGATACAGGAGCTCTACCTGGCAGGCTACATTCCTGGTTCCATGCATCTCTCAACGGGGCAGGAAGCAATACCGGTTGGTTGCTGCATGTGCTTACGGGAGGGTGATTACCTCATGAGCAGTCATCGAGGTCACGGCCATGTTCTTGCCAAAGGTGGTGAGTACAAGTATATGATGGCCGAACTTTACGGAAAAAAGACGGGATACAGCAGAGGCAAGGGAGGGTCAATGCACTTTGCCCATGTTGCAATCGGTGTACTCGGGACGAATGGTATCGTTGGAGGGGGTATACCTATAGCTGCGGGAGTCGGGTTTGCCTCAAAGTACCTCGAATCAGACAGGGTGGTGGTGTGTTTTTTCGGTGATGGAGCTGCAGAAACGGGAGCGTTTCATGAGGGCCTCAATTTCGCTGCTGTTTTACAGGTCCCCGTAATCTATATCATCGAAAACAATCAGTACGCCATTTCAGTCCCAAGGAAACTCTCCGACCGACTCGAAGACCTGTCTGTGCGGGCCGCCGCATACGGTATGCCCGGCGAAACGGTTGATGGGAATGATGTTGTTGCGGTGTATGATGCGGCAAAACGAGCAGTAGAGCGCGCACGTGCGGGAGGAGGGCCGGCACTTATTGAATGCAAGACATACCGCTGGCATGGCCATCATGCAGGTGAACCTCGTGACGGACTCGTCTATCGAAAGCAGGAGGAGATCGACTCCTGGAAGGAAAAGTGTCCGATCAGGCGGCTGAAAACACAGCTCCTCGAGGAACAGGTCGTCACTGAGGCGGACATCGATGCTATGCAGCGGGGGTTTCAACAGGAGCTGGAGGAGGCCGTTGCATTCGCCAACGAGAGCCCCTATCCTGATGAGAGTGATCTTCTGAGGGATGTGTACATTGCAGAGGAGTAGTTCATGCGACAGATTTCACTCAGAGAAGCCTTGAACGAATCGCTCCGATACAATCTGCAGCATGACGAACGGGTGTTCTGCTGGGGTGAGGATATTGGGGTGCTTGGAGGTGCGTTCGGTGTTACCGCAGGGCTTATCGATGAATTTGGGCCCATGCGAATAATCGACACACCGCTCTCCGAAATTGCAATCGTCGGTGCCGGTATCGGAGCAGCATTGGGGGGTCTTCGGCCGGTTGTGGAGATCATGTATATCGATTTTACACCGGGCTGTATGGACATGATCGTGAATCAGATGGCAAAGATACACTATATGTTCGGCGGCCAGTGCAGAGTCCCGATGGTTCTGCGCATCGTCACCGGAGCGATGGGTGAAAACGCGGCACAGCATTCGCAGAGCTTCTACTCTTTTTTCGTGCATGTGCCGGGCCTGATTGTGGTAACCCCCTCCACCCCCTATGATGCAAAGGGCTTGCTGAACACCTCCATTGCGAGCGACAATCCAGTTATATTCGTTGAGCATAAGCGAACGGTAAACATAAAGGGTGAAGTACCCGAGGACCATTATACCATCCCATTCGGCAAAGCCGAGGTGAAGAGGGAAGGTACGGACATCACGCTGGTGGCCACACAGGCACTCATGCACGATGCGTTGAAGGTGGCAGAGGATCTTGAAAAGGAGCATGTGAGCATCGAAGTCATCGATCCACGCACACTGAAACCATTCGATAAGGAGACGATTTTTCAATCGGTGGAAAAGACCGGGAGGCTCATCGTTGCAGATGAGGGATGGATACACTGCGGTATGGCGAGTGAGATTTCTGCGCTCGTTGCCGAGGAGATGATCACCTATCTCGATGGGCCAATTGTACGTGTTGGCACGCCCGATTCACCCTGTCCTTTCAGTCCGCCGCTGGAAAAGGCATATATTCCCGGTGAGGAGGAGATCCGAGAGGCGATTAAGAAGCTGATATAGCCCAAAAGGGAAACGAATATTCCAATACCCTGTTTCATATTTCCGGTGAACAGAATCTACTGGAGGGAGAGAGAGGACAAGGACTATGGATTTACATCTGAAGGATAGGGTAGCCATAGTAACCGGAAGCACGGGGATATGCAAGGTAGCGGCGCTGAGTCTGGCAGGCGAGGGGGCGCATATCGCCGTTACACATTTGACTGAAACGGATGAAAAGGCTGCGGATCGCACGATTCAGGAAGCCCGGAAAATGGGCCGCAGT
Source organism: Spirochaetota bacterium (assembly GCA_023136305.1). Taxonomy (GTDB): domain Bacteria; phylum Spirochaetota; class B62-G9; order B62-G9; family DRHN01; genus JAGLSF01. The sequence continues at coordinate 1,826 of JAGLSF010000132.1, read as the reverse complement.
GCAATGTCCGTACATGTTGATGTTCTGAAGCGCAGCGACATTCAGCACATGGTTGATGTGGTTTTAAAGGAGTATGGGAGAATAGATATTCTCGTAAACTGCGCTGGTACCTGCACCTCTGTGCTTGCTGAAAACGTCACCGAGGATCAGTGGGATCTGGAAACGGGGGTGGATCTGAGGGGTCTCTTTTTCTGCTGTCAGGAAGTATTCAACAGAGCCATGAAGAGGCAGGGAATGGGCAGTATTGTAAACATCGCGTCAGTCGTCGGCGTCAATCCTGTCAAAACAAACCCAATATACGGTGTTGCGAAGGCGGGTGTCATCCATATTACCAGATACCTGGCGATTGAATGGGGGCCCTATAACGTGCGGGTCAATGCCGTATCGCCAGGGTGGATTGCCACGGAGATGCTTATCGAGTTTCAGAAAAGTGGCAAGAGTGCCGATCCCGAATCGGTCACTAGAAGCGTTCCACTGGGGAGGTTCGGCAAACCGGAGGAAATCGGCGACCTTGTCGCCTTTCTGGCGTCGGAGAGGAGCAGCTTCACGACAGGGGCAAATTTCGTTGCCGACGGCGGCATGATCGCGGGAATCAGATTGGCTTCGCTCATTGATGGGAAGATAGATATGCTCTGAATGTTCAAAGACAGGGAGGAGAGAGAGATGGCCAAGATAGAAGATTTGAAGCGAAAGGTCAACGCGCAGGTCGATTCAATGAAGGCGCAGATCGTTGAAATGTCTGACCATATCTTCGATCATCCCGAACTGAGCGGTAAGGAGATTGAAGCGGTTGAGTACATAACAGGTGCACTGAAGAAGCAGGGTTTCGATATACAAAAAGGTGCGGGGGGGTTGGAGACCGCTTTTCGAGCTGAGTTCGATACAAAAAAGGCGGGGCCAACCGTTGCGTTTATCGCCGAATATGATGCACTTCCAAAAATGGGGCACGCATGCCATCATCACATCATCGCTTCGTCGAGTGTGAATGCGGCGTCCGCCCTCCGGCAGCTGAGCGACGAGTTGTGCGGTAAGATTGTTTGCATGGGGACGCCCGCAGAGGAGGCCATGGATGCCAAGGGCATCATGATCCGGAAGGGTGGGTTCAAAGGAATTGATGCAGGCCTGATGTTTCATGGGGGTGCAAAGAACAACACAAATCTGATCGTTCTTGCCGTTGACGGGCTTGAGTTCAGCTATACGGGAAAATCGGCGCATGCAGCAGCGGCTCCGCATGTGGGTATCAATGCACTGGATGCGGTCATCATGCTTTTCAATTCCATCAATGCCCTTCGTCAGCAGTTGAAGGAGGATGTGCGGATACACGGCAATATCATTAAAGGCGGTGATGCCGTAAATATCATACCGGAGTCCGCTGTTGCACGTTTCTATATCAGATCGCAGCAGCGGAGATACCTCAATGAGGTTGTGGACAAGGTGAAGAATTGTGCAAAGGGTGCGGCGCTGCAGACCGGTGCAAAGCTCGTAACTTCAGTATTCGAAGATCCGGGCAATGATCTGCTCAAGAACTCGGTGTTGATAGGGGAGTTTGAGGAGAATTTCGAGTCCATCGGTGAATCAATCGATCCCGAGCCTTTCCTCCTCGGTTCCTCCGATATCGGGAACTTGAGCTACCATATGCCGGTGTTGCATCCCATGGTGAAGACTGCCGCTGATGGAACGGCGCTCCATACGGATGAATTCAAGGATCAGGGAAAATCGGATACCGCATACAGTGGCATGATAAACGGGATGAAGGCAGTTCTCATGACCGCTGTTCGGATATTCGCGGATCCCGATTTCCTGCAGCGTGCAAGAGAGGAGTTTCA
>JAGLSF010000131.1 GCA_023136305.1 Spirochaetota bacterium | reverse complement strand
GCGCGCTATTATATGGTCATGGAGGGTAGGCTCGTGAAAACAACCTGGTTTCTGTCCGTACTGGCTGTTCTCTTATTGGCAAGTTGCACCAGCGTACGTCTTGGGCTCGATTATGATACATCGACGGATTTCTCAACCTTCAGAACATTTGCATGGTTCCCGGACTCCCAGAGGAAAGATGATGATACGAACCTCAAGAATCCACTCATGGATGCCCGCATACGCACTGCAATCGAAGACACCCTCAGTTCCAGGGGATATGGGAAAGTACCGCTGGATTCGGCTGATTTTCTGGTGGGCTATCATCTCTCCATTGAAAAGAAGCTCGATGTCAATACCATGAATGCTACCTTCGGATACGGCCGGTATGGTCGTGGTGGTTCAGTAGGATTTCAGACAAGTGTGTCTGAGTACGATGAGGGCACCATTATTATCGATATAGCAGATTCCGAAACCGAAATACTTGTGTGGAGGGGTTCGGGCTCCAGGCGAATCGGCGAGAGCAGGGACCCGGACAAGATGACAGAGAAGGTGAACCGGGCTGTCTCGGAGATACTTTCCCAGTTTCCACCCAAATAAATGTGATGTGATATCCTTTATCCCCTGCCTACCTCGTTTCAGTCATGCGGGGTACGAGGCTCATCTACACCACCATCACCGACAAGGGCGGACGTAGAGTGGAGAAGTTTTAGTTACGCTGTGGGCAACTCGTCGCGGGAACGGGAGAAACCGAGTGATGTGGCAGCCTATGTTAACGATCGTTTCAATGGTTCAGATGAGTGATTGCCGTAAATCTCTCCGCTACGAGGGTGCCTCTTCTTTGTCCCTGATCTTACCGCGCACAAAGAGCATATAGGCGGAAAACAGAATGAAGGGTATGCTGAGGTACTGTCCCGTCGTGAAGGGAATTGAGGGTATGATAAATCTGTATTCCTTGACGAACTCAACGAGGAAACGCAGCGTGAAGTACATGAATATGAAGAGATAGAACAGACATCCGTCCTGCAGCTTCTCCTTCCTCTTCTTGAAGACTATCAAAAGAGTCACGAATATAACAGTACCCATGGCCGCTTCGTAGAGCTGGGAAGGATGCCTGAACTGCGGAGGTACTCCGCCCGGTTCGTGGTATTTAAAAAATTTGACTGCCCAGGGAACAGTCGTGACCCGTCCCACAATCTCAGAGTTGAAGAAGTTTCCCAACCTGACAAAACTCGTTCCAATGGCTACCGGGATTGAGAGCGAGTCTGCAATCTGATAGAAGGTCACGGGGTAGATTCGTGTGAATATGATTACACCGATGAGTACGGCGATCGCCGCACCGTGACTCGCAAGCCCCCCCTTCCAGAACTTGATGATCTCTATTGGATGTGCGAGGAAGTATCGTGCCCGGTAGAAGAACACGTGACCGAGTCTTGCACCGACAACCACACAGATGAAGAAAGTGATGAACAGGGGGTGAAGATACTTGGTATCGATTCCCTTCTCTACAAACATCATCTTTAAAAGATAGAGCCCGAGCAGAAATGCACAGAGAAAGAGCAGGCTGTAGTAGCGGATCGAAAAGGGACCGAGTCCTACAATGATCGGTGAGATATTATGTTCAAACATACAATACTTATAGCATCTCTGGGCGGATATGGCAATGTATTAAATCCTAGGATTCAATCCTCTCACGGTAGAATTTTCTGGCATCAGCAAGAATCTCGTTTATATCCTCCTCCTGCCTTGCTGTGAAATGAAGAAAGCGGTACTTTGCTGAATCAGCAGAAGCATAGCACAGTGCACAGGTCCTGTAAAGAATCGGGTTGAGGACCTTCTGTTCCGGTTTTCCCAGGATATGGAAGCTCGTATCGGTTTTGGCATTGTCTGTCCTTGACAAATGCCTCATGAGGAGTAAGTTTATCTATCATGAAAGTAGCGGTTGTAGGATGCGGCGGGAATGGCGGTGTTGTTGCGGCCTCGCTGGCAAAAAACAGGCATAGTCCCTTTTGTATCGAGAAGGGAGAGGAGATTGCAGGGGCCCTGAATGAGGGGGGCCTGCAGTTGTGTGGTAAGAAGGGAAAATTCCTTTTTCAGATCAGGGCATTTCCCCGGTTTTCAGAGGAGATGGGCACTTTCGATATTATTTTCCTTGGTGTGAAGAGCGACGCGCTTGAGGTTGTGTTCGAGGAGGCGAGAAGTTACCTTTGTGAGAACGGTTTTATTGTGACGATTCAGAACGGTCTCGAAGTTCTTTCAATTGCTGAAAAATATCCCGATACGAGGATTGTCGCAGGGGCCGTGGGTTACAATGCAGTTGCGAAAGAGATCGGCAAAATCCGCGTAACCGCAAAAGGAGGAATCACCTTTGGAACCCTCAACAATGCAAGCGAGGATGACCTCTTTCTTCTGAAGGGCCTGCTCGAACCAATGATTCCCGTTGACTTCACGGATGACACACGGGGAGTTCTTTGTACGAAACTACTCATCGTGTGCGGTGCGACGGGTCTGGGTGGTGTGGCAGGACTACGGGTTGGCAAGCTCTTACGCTTTCCCGTAGCCCGGAGATTGTTTTACAGCATGGCTACAGAGGGTTCGCTGCTTGCAGAGAAGCTGAATATTCAGTTGGTCAAACTCAGTGGTGGCATTAATCCTGAGAAGTTCGGGAATCACCAAAGGGGACTTCCCCTTCCCATCCGCTGGCTTCTGCTCAAGATTGCCGGGATAAAATACAGGAATTTGAAATCAAACATTCACGTTGATCTCGAGAGGGGCAATAAAACGGAAGTTGACTACATCAACGGCGCCATTGTTAGTGAGGGTGAGCGTATCGGTTTCGATACACCTGCTAACAGCCTGGTGGTGAAAATGGTCAAGGAAATAGAGGAGGGGCGCCGGGAGATGGGTCCGGACAACCTTTTCGAGATGTGGAATGCGGTTAAAAGGGGCGACAAACCCGGATGATGCAGTGGGGACTTGTCATTGACCCCGAGTACCGCACACCTGCCGCACGCGACCTGGTACTCGGAAGCGGATTGTCTCTCTTCTTCTCATTCCCCCTTCTTCTGTTCATCAACGTACCCGCTCTCAACCGCACGGTACGTATGTACCTGCTCACGGAAATGGCGGTGCTTGTCTACATCCTTATTATTTTTGCCGTCATGGTTGCGACACGGTTTTTGCGGTCGAAAAGTAAGCTCTTGTAACAGTTTTCTTTTATTGTGTAAAAAGGTATAATCACTAGAGAGAGTGTATTAATCCTTTTATTATGAGATATCGAGTAATGAAAGACTGCCACATCATGACATGCTGCACCATTCGCAGGGGGCGGACCGGTGCATTCGTTCCTTTCTTCCTGATGTTCCTTGCTGCAGGTCTGCTGTTCAATCCCCCTGAAGTGCCCGGTGACCAGCACACCGGAAAAACAGTCTATGTAATTCCGATACAGGGTGAGATCGATCGCTCACTGGTCGTGTTTATCCGCCGGGGCATCGAGCGGGCAGAGGAAGCGGGTGCTGACATACTCCTTTTTGATATCAACACCTTCGGGGGGCGTGTCGATTCAGCACTTCAGATCGCAACGCTGATAGGCTCTGCCGAGCCCATGGAAACGATTGCCTACATCACAACCGGCCCCGAGAGTACCGGTGTGAGCTGGTCTGCGGGAGCACTCATATCATTTTCCACAAACCGCATTTTTATGGCACCCGGCACGTCACTCGGTGCGGCAGCACCTGTTCTCATGGGAGCGGAGGGGCCTGAGGCTGCATCTGAGAAGGTGGTGAGTGCGCTTCGTGCGCAGATGGCAGCGCTCGCGGAGAAGAATGGATATCCCACTTCCATCGCCAGGGCCATGGTCGATGAAGACATAGAATTGAGGGAGGTGTATATTGACGATGAGCTTAGTGTCCTGACAGCAGAGGAGCTCCAGGACGCGCGTCGTGAAGCGAAGAAGACGGGACAGGTGGTGGAAGAGGGGAAGCTCATCTCACCTGCTGGCAAGCTCCTCACGCTTACTGCCATGGAAATGGAGCGGTACGGTGTTTCATCGGGCACCTTGTCCCGGAGGGTCGAACTGTTCGAATTTCTTGAACTGGAGGACCCTCACGTACTCGACCTCGCTGAATCACCCTCTGACAGGGCGGTAGGGTTTCTCACGGGTTCCGCCTTCACGAGCATACTCATTATCATGGGGCTTGTCGCCCTGTTCATCGAGATCACATCGCCGGGATTCGGGATCCCGGGAACTATCGCCATAATCTGTTTTGCAATCGTATTTTCAAGCTACGCCCTCCTGGGAACAGTCGATTCACTGGAGCTCATCCTTTTTGTGCTTGGGCTCGTACTGCTGATACTCGAGATATTCGTCATACCGGGATTCGGCGTTGCCGGGGTCTCAGGGATCGCGCTCATAGTGGGGTCGCTCGTTCTGAGCATGCAGGGATTCGTGTTTCCCGATTTCGAATGGCAGAGGGATTTGTTCAGGAGAAACATCCTCGTCGTCAGCCTGAGCACCGTCTCATCGATTATCATATTCGGTATACTTGCCTATTCACTGCCGCAGATGAAGCTCTTCAACAGGCTGACGCTCAGCGCCGCCCAGTCGGCAGAGGAGGGTTTCACGGTACAGACCAAAGAGGAGGAGAGTAAATTCCTGGGCAAGCGCGGTTTTACGATCACGAAACTGCGGCCGGTCGGCAAGGCTGAGTTCGATGGAGAACCCCTCTACGTTGAGACCGAAGGTGAGTTCGTGGAGTCTGGACAACAGGTGGAAATCATCGAGGTGAGTGGAAACAGAATGATAGTGAGGAAATGCTGATATGCTTATCTGGATACCCGTACTGCTCTTTGTTGTAGGTTTCATAGCACTCTTTATCGAGCTGTTCGTTCCCGCTGCAGGGCTGATCGGTGGTGCAGGTATCGTCTGCATGATTGTGGGAACGGTTCTGGGGTATCGGGATTACGGAACAACGGTGGGCACACTCTTCCTCACGGGAACGCTCATCGGTACACCTGCAATGATCGTAATCGGCTTGAAGGTGTTTCCCAAGACATTCGTGGGAAAGAAGCTCATCCTGAGTTTCTCGCAGCAGAGAGAGACGGGTTTCACCTCCTATACCAGTGAACGGTATGAGGGACTCGAGGGGGAGGAAGGGGAGGCACTGACCATGCTGCGGCCTTCCGGCATGGCAACTGTCAATGGTCATAAGTACAGCGTCGTCACCTCGGGAGAGCTCATCGAAAAGGGTACCCGGGTCCGGGTGGTCAGGGTTGAGGGCAGCCGGGTTGTAGTGAGGCGTATCAAATCCCAAAATGACGATACCCCCTCTTGGTGAAACAACTTATTGTTGTATATGAGAGGCATATGGGAGCCTGAGTAATATCAGGTTCCCGGGAGCAGATGAGTATAAATATCGAATAGGGGAGATGTAAGATGTTTCTAATACTTTATATTTTCATTGGAATCATAGCGATTATCTTCATTGTGCTGTTTATCAAATTCTTCGGGCTCTGGTTTAGGGCCCTGCTTTCAGGCGCACCTGTCAGGATAGCCCAGCTCATCGGCATGTGGCTTCGGAGGGTAAACCCTTCAATCATCGTCGACAGCCGCATCATGCTCACCAAGGCGGGAATACCGATCGACACGGATTTGCTCGAAACCCATTATTTGGCCCGGGGCAATGTGCTCAGGGTCAGCATGGCGCTTGTGGCCGCAAACAAGGCCAACATCCCCCTGACCTTTCAAAAGGCAGCGGCCATTGACCTTGCCGGGCGCGATGTGCACGATGCGGTCAAAACCAGTGTTAATCCCAAGGTGATCGATTGTCCAAACCCGGAGAAGGGCCGGCTGACCATCGATGCCGTGGCAAAGGATGGTATTCAGCTCAAGGCAAAGGCGCGCGTGACGGTTCGTGCAAATCTAGAACGCCTCGTGGGAGGAGCCACGGAGGAGACCATTATTGCACGCGTGGGGGAGGGCATCGTTACCACCATCGGTTCATCCGAGACCTACAAGGGTGTGCTCGAGAACCCTGACCTCATCTCGA
>JAGLSF010000130.1 GCA_023136305.1 Spirochaetota bacterium | reverse complement strand
GATCAAACCGTGGCCGATACTTGATGAGCGTGACCGCGATGCCGTGCTCAGGGTGTTCGAAAACGGATATCTGTGCGGACCCGATGCGCCTGAGGTGACCGGGCTGGAGGCCGAGTGGCGCGACTATGTGGGCAGGAAGTACTGTCTCACCACGAACAGCGGCACGGCTGCTCTGCACATGGCCCTGACTGCATTGAATATCGGACCCGGTGACGAGGTGCTCGTCCCCTCATACACCTTCCTCGCATCAGCATCGTGCGTGCTGCATGCCAATGCCGTTCCCATATTCGTGGATGTTGACCGCCAGACCTGTACCATGGACCCTGATGGCATCGAGGAGAAGATAACCGAATGCACCAGAGCGATCATACCGGTTCATATACACGGCCTTGCCGCAGATATGGACAGAATAATCAAAGTCGCCCGCAAGCATAAATTATACGTCATCGAGGACGCCTGTCAGGCGCATGGTGCTGAATACAGGGGGAAAAAGGTCGGCAGTTTTGGTGAGCTCGCGGCCTTCAGTCTGAACAGCTCGAAGAACCTCACAGGCGGAGAGGGAGGGCTTCTCGTCATGGATGACGACGAGTATCACATGAGGGCAAAGATGCTGAGGATGTTCGGTGACGAGATCGACGACGAAACAAACTTAAGAAAATACAATGCCTCAATACTGGGCTATCAGTACCGGAATCTGGAGATGCCTGCAGCGCTGGCACGGTCGCAGCTGCAGCGCCTCGATGAGTACAACGACTGGAGGATAGCGAACTGTACCTATCTCACCGAGCGGCTCAGTGAGATACCGGGTGTCCATCCGCCCGCTGTCCCTGAGGGTCGCAAACACGTGTACTGGATGTATATCGCAGAATTCTATCCGGAAGAAGCCGGCATTGACGCCGAACCCGAGCGGTTTAGAAGTGCTGTTGAAAAGGCATTGTTCAAAGAGGGCGTTCAGGTGGGACAGTGGCAAACCATGCCCGTTCCCGCTCAGGACCTGTTTCAGACCAAGAAGGGCCACAGTGCAAGCGGATACCCCTGGAACTTCACCGAGGAGGGGAAGGACCTGGTGTACAGGACCGAAGAGTATCCCAACGCACTTGATTTCTGCAGGCGCTACACCGTGGTTGCAGGAATCCATCCACCCAACACGAGAGAGCTCATGGAGAAGTATGCCGAGGCTTTCGAGAAGGTATTTTCACAGCTCGATAGGGTGATGACCCATGCAGATGACGATCTTGTTGCCCATTACAGCGGCGAAATTTTCAGGGCGGAATAGACCGCAACTTCTTTCAAAGGTCAGTACATTCCTTCAGCCTGTCAATTCGACCTGGTGTGATACCCTGTCAGGGTTTTCCGGTTATTTGAACTGAACCTCTATCCTGTCCTGCATCTCCACTTTGATGCCCGGTACATCCTTCAGTAATTCCTTGGTCTCTTCCAGTGAGTTGGTATTGGACAGTGCAAGCTCGCGAAAGACCTCCTCGTTTTGGATGATCCTGCCGAAATCAAGTTCCATGAGTATGACCTTCGATCCCTGCTGATGCGTGGCATTTGTTGCCGTGATTCTTCCATCGACCTCCAGGGCAATGTTGATCTTCATGTCCTTGAAGATCTCCCTGAACATATTTATCATGTCCTCGCTCTGCCCTTCAGGCATCTCTTCCGGTTCTTCACCCTCAGTGCCCTCTTCCTCTCTCGGAAGATTGATGATGAGGGACGCAGGATTTTTCCCCTTTGCCTTCTCGAATTGAAAGGTAATGATTTCCCTGTTCGGGGCCTCTTCTCCGGGGCTGCCTGAATCGGGCACATTTTCATCGGGATTTTCGTTTACCTGTAATGTATTGATATCCTGAAAGGTGAACAGGGCCCGGTACCCTGTATGCGTCTCAGTGACAATATTCTCCACGGACGTCAGCATAACCCCTGCACCCATCTCCCGGGCCCGCTGCTCCAGTTCCTCTCTGGTGACAAGCTCGAAATCACCTGATTCTTCTCCCATCTCCTGGCTCACACTCATGAGCATCTGTATCACATCGGTGCGCATGAGGAGTGTGTCCTCCACTTCCCCGGACCCATCTTTTTGAACACGGACAAGTGTTGTACTTTCGATGCAGCTTCCCATGGTGAGCAGTGCTGTAATGATAATGACCAATTTCCACAATTTCTTCATGGAGCAATCCTTTCTTCGCAATACTAGGTTCTCTATGAAATGGTAGTACGGGACAGCTGTTTTGTGTATCATTAATTACCGCAACCTCTGACATGCACCATTTTTTCAGGACTCATGGTATTGACAGCAGGGTGAGGTGCGGTTATCGTTGAGTTAAGCCATAGTTGAAAGGAATAGGGCCATGCTTCTGACCGGGGATATCGGCGGAACGAAAACCAGTCTTGCGCTGTACACACTCGACAGAGGCCCCAAGGATGCGATCGTCCGGAAGACCTTTCCCAGTGGTGAGTATCCGAGCCTCGAGGTACTCGTGCGGAAGTTTCTCGAAGAGACCGGGCATGAACCGTCATTCGGGACCTTCGGTGTACCAGGGCCTGTGGTGGAAGGCCGGTCACAGGTCACGAATCTCCCCTGGGTCGTGGAGGAGGGGAAGCTTCGTGATGCACTTCAGTTCAGGGTCGTAACTCTTCTCAACGATCTCGAAGCTATTGCCAGCTCCATACCCGTACTCGGGGACGAAGATCTGCATGTGATAAACAGGGGAGAGTCTGTCGAGGGTGGCAGCAAGGGAGTTGTCGCGCCGGGGACCGGGCTGGGTGAGGGATTTCTCGTGTGGGACGGGAAACGGTACCGATCGTACAGATCGGAGGGAGGGCACGCAACCTTTGCACCCATGGATGAGCGTCAGGCCGACCTTATGCGTTTTCTGCTGGGACGTTTCGGGCATGTGAGCTGTGAGCGTGTTTGTTCGGGGCTCGGTATTCCCAATATCTATGACTTCCTGAAGGAGACAGGTTATACATCCGAACCGGAATGGCTTGCGAAAGAGCTCGAGAACACCAGCGACCGCACGCCTATTATCATGCGCGCTGGCGGAGATGGTGACCCTTCAAGCGAGTTGTGCAGGGAAACTCTGCGCCTCTTTGTGTCCATTCTGGGGGGTGAGGCCGGTAACCTCGCATTGAAAGTGATGGCCACCGGCGGCATGTACCTGGGAGGCGGTATACCGCCTCGCATCATACCGGCGCTTGAGAAGGGAGATTTCATGCGGGCATTCTGCGGCAAGGGGAGGCTCGGGGTAGTGCTCGAACGAATGCCTGTGTACGTCATGATGAACACGCAAAGCGCACTCCTCGGATCTGCATGCTATGGCCTTGAGATGATGAAGGAGTATATGGAGTGAAAGTTGAATTCCTATAGGGGAGGGTGATATGCGCGTTGTTGTCGGATCTGACCATGCCGGATTCAGTTTGAAGGAGGAGCTCAAATCTTTTCTCGGAAATGAGCATGAGATCATTGATGTCGGAACCCACAGCACAGACCCGGCTGATTACCCCGACTACGCCGAGGCACTGGCAAGGGAAATTGTCGAAAACCGAGCTGAGCGCGGTGTACTCATCTGCGGAAGCGGTGTCGGTGCCTCAATTGCGGCGAACAAGATCCCGGGTATTCGGGCGGGTATCTGCCACGATACCTACTCCGCCCATCAGAGCGTGGAGCACGATGACGTGAACGTACTCGTGTTGGGGGCCCGTATCATTGGTGTTGAAGTTGCACGCGAACTGGTCCGCACCTTTCTCCACGCCCATTACACGGGCGAGGAACGGCACAGGCGCAGGCTCGGCAAGGTGCTTGATATCGAGAACCGATACGGAAAGTCAGAATAGAGTTATTTCCTTCATAGGAAATAATCACGAATCGGAAAACAGAGTGAAAGATATGCAGCTCAATCTGCTCGGGTCCTACGGCCAATGGGCAGCTACCCTGGTGGATGATACACCCGGTACGTTGTCCCTGCGTGATCCCCAATGGACCGATATTGGGGCATGGAGAAAAAGGGGACGCCAAAAGCTCAATGAACTCATAGCCATGCCCCATCTCGACCGCAGGCCGGCCGTAAAGGTGGTGCGGACCTACGAATACGACGGGCTTTACATGGAGGACCTTCGCTGGCAGTTTCCCTATGGACCTCCCACCGAGGCGGTGTTTATGAAGCCTGCAGGAAGCGAGGGACAGCTTCCCGGAATCCTGGCGCTTCATGATCACGGCGGAGTGAAATACTTCGGCAAGCGGAAAATCATCAGAACGTCGAAAAAGCTCCATCCCTTTATACGGGATCATCAGCGTGAGTATTACGGCAACAGGGCATGGGCCAATGAGATTGCCAGGCGGGGATACGGAGTGCTCATCCACGACGTATTTCCCTTCGAGAGCAGGAGATTCATCGCCTCCGATTTACCGGGCTATGTAGTGAAGAGGATGATGACCGCGCCCTGCGAGGTGGGGGAGGTAAAGCCCGAAGACCTCGAATCTGGAGACAGGGTGTACGAGTACGAGGTGGCTGATGATGAAAGCCTGGGCGATATTCAGCAGTACAACAGCTTCGGTGAGCAGCACGAGCATATCATTGCAAAGGCTCTCTTCTCATCGGGCCTCACCTGGCCCGGGATGTTCATCGCCGAGGACCTCTTCGCCCTTCGCTACCTCTGCTCGCGGCCGGATATAGTGGCAGCGCATGTCGGATGCGGCGGGCTCTCGGGCGGCGGCCTCAGGACGAACTTCATAGCCGGTCTCGATGACCGGGTGAAATGCTCGGTGACCGTCGGATTCATGACAACCTGGCTTGATTTCGCCCTCAACGTCAACTACACTCACACCTGGATGGTTTACGTGCCGCATCTGCCGCGGTTTCTCGAGTATCCCGAGATTCTGGGGCTGCGGTCGCCTCTGCCGTCCCTGGTGCTTGCAACCGACCGGGATTCTCTGTACACACTCGATGAGGTGAAGCGGGCCGCACATATCCTGCAGGAGGTGTATGAGAAGGCTGGTGCATCTGAGGCGTTCTCCTTTAATCTTTATGAAGGCCCTCACAAGTTTGACGTTCCTATGCAGGACGAGGCCTTCGGCTGGTTCGATCGCTGGCTGAAATAAAACGATACAATGGAGTTATGGGGTGAAGGTAACTATTCATGAAACAAAAGAGGAGATGGGAAAGGCCGCTGCTGAGCATGCCCTGCGGGTGATTCGTGCAGCAATTGACAAGCGGGAAGAAGCGGTTGTCATCCTTGCAACAGGCACGAGCCAGTTTGAGACATTAAATGCCCTTACTGAAGGAGGGGATGTCGACTGGAGCCGGGTGGTCATGTTCCATCTGGACGAGTACATTGGTATTTCTCCCGACCATCCCGCAAGCTTCAGGCGCTACCTTACTGAGCGATTCGTGAATAGAGTGGGCCCCCTGAAAGAGGTCAACTTCATAGAAGGAGAATCGGATGATCCCGAAACAGAGTGCAGAAGGGCCGGTTCTCTGATACAGGGATACACTGTTGATGTTGCCCTGGTAGGTATCGGAGAGAACGGGCATCTCGCCTTCAACGACCCACCGGCGGACTTCGAAATCCTTGACCCCTTTCTCGTGGTTGAGCTTGACGATGCCTGCCGGAGGCAGCAGCTCGGTGAAGGGTGGTTTCAGACACTCGAGAATGTACCCCGTCAGGCCATATCTATGAGCATTCAGCAGATAATGAAAGGCACTTCCATCATCGCATCGGTGCCCGCCGCAAGGAAGGCTGAAGCGGTGAAGAAGGCACTTGAGGGCAACGTAACACCAGATTGTCCCTCGTCAATACTGCAGGAACATCCCGACTGCACACTCTACCTCGACCGTGCATCATCAGCACTTCTTTCAGGAAAAGGCCGGTGAAGAAACCCGAAATACCCGGTTTCGTTGACCTGCAGGTAAACGGCTTTCGAGGTGTAGATTTCTCGAGCCCGGACCTCACCGGCGATGCGTTCATGTTTGCCTGCCGCGAGCTACGGAGCGCGGGAACAGCGGTGTTTCTCCCCACGCTCTTGACGAGCCCGATCGATGTGTACGAGCGCAATCTGCC